>CAMDKT010000511.1 GCA_945900935.1 Candidatus Sulfopaludibacter sp. SbA3
CAACACCACTTTGCCCTTCACGTCCAGCCCGGCGTAATCGTCGTACTTCAACTCCGGCGCAGTGATGCCAAAGCCCGCGAAAACAATCGCCCCGCCAATCCGGAAGTTCTTCGGAAACGAAGCCGACGCCTCCGGCGCGCGATACGTTCTCGCCACGCCGTTCCGCGTAATGGTCACGCCCGATTTCTCGCGATCCGCCCTGAATTCGATCAACGGCACGGGCTGCAAATAGGACCCGTTCGCCGCCGGTTGCAATCCGGCCTTCGTGAACTCCGACACCAGCCAGTGAATGGCAACCTCGGAGCCGCGTTCCAGCGACAGCCGCCCTTTCAGCGGCTCCGAAGTCAGAAACGTCAAGTCCGCGCGCAGCCGCGTCTCCGTCAATTCCGCGAAGGCTTTATCGTGATCCTGCGCAGCGGCGCAAATACAGAAAAGTGGAAGTAAGAGTCGCATTCGATTTCTCAGAACGTCATTCGCAGCGCCAGTTGCAGAATCCGCGGTTCGCTTGCGCCCGTGATCCGCATGAACTGCACGCTATTCTGAGCGTTATTTGGCAAGTTCAAATTCGTCCGGTTGAAAGCGTTGAACGCCTCAAAACGGAACGTCGTCGTCAGCCGCTCCTTCAGCTTGAATCCCTTCGAAAGCCCAAAGTCAACGCTCGCGAATCCCGGCGCGCGATACGTATTCCGGCCCAGCGTCCCAAACGTCCCCAGCGCATTCGGAGCGAACGCGGCCTTGTTCAGATACTGATCGATCCGGTCGCCCTGCGAACGCCCATCGCCCAGAATCGCGTTGCCGATGATGTCCGCCCGCTGACTGCCCGTTCCGGTGCGAGCGTTGTCAACGCCGCTCCCGACCGAGAACGGAAAGCCGGACTGCAGGCTGACTATCGAGTTCAAACTCCATCCGCCCAGCACCATCCGCGCGAACCGTCCGTCCGGATTCACTGGCAGTTCCCAAAGCCCGGAAAGGTTCATCACGTGGCGCTTATCAAAGTCCGACGGGGCCTTGTCGAACGCCTGATTGTTGGGGTTCGTGCGAGTCACGCCAGTCGCCTTGTTAGCCGACGCGTCATCAATGCTCTTCGAAAATTGATAGTTCGAGAGAATCGAGAAACCCCTCGCGAATCGTCGCTCGGCCGTGAACTGCAAAGCATGGTAAGTCGAGTTGCTCACCGGCTCAATAATTGTCACGCCGCCAAGCCCAGGCGCCAGCGGACGCCGCGCATTGGTAGTCGCCGTGGTCACGCCGGGGGCGTAAACCGCCGCGTTGAACTCACGCAATGCGACCATCCGCGTCCCCTTGGAAGCGGCGTAGGAAACACGACCGATAAACCCGCCGCCGATCTCCCGCTCCATCGTCAAATTCCACGACTGCACATACGGATTGCGCATGTGCTCTTCATAGACGAACTGCGAACTGAACTGCGGAAACGTAACCGTGCTGGCCGGAGTCGTGGTCCCAGGGAAAGGATTCGTCGTCCCGGCATAGGGATTTGAAAAACTGTTGACGGCATTCCCATTCGTAATGACCAGCGTCCCAAACGGCGCCTGATTGGCTTGGCTATTAGTGGAGATGGTATTCGACCGGTCAAAGAACACGCCATAGCCGCCGCGGACGGCGGTTTTCCCATCCCCGAAAACGTCCCACGCAAAGCCCAGCCGCGGCCCGAAATTGCTAACGGTCTTCTCAAATCCGCCGTCGCCAATTCCCGCGTCGCCGGGATAAACAATCCCGCGAGGCGCGTTCACATAGCGCGTCGACTGCTGCCCCGCGCTCCATCGGGCGAGCTTCCCATCCACATCGGTGTAGGGCAAAAACGGCTCCCATCGAACGCCAAGATCCAGCGTAAAGTTCCGGCGGACTTTGAAGGAGTCCTGGAAGAACAAACTATACATGTCAAAGCGGGTCTTCTTGTATTCGCCAACTCCCTGCCCCAGCGTGTTGAATTTGCCGACGAGGAAATCGGCCAGTGAGTCCGTCGTGAACGGCGCCGCGCCGTTGAAATTAAACTGCCCGTTCGCGCGGAAGTTGTTAATCACGTCCCCGATGCCATGGCTCATCTCGCCGCCGAACGTAATCTGATGTTTGCCCTTCGACCACCGCATGGTATCGCTGAACTGATACTCCTTGCGAATAAAGTCGTTCGTGTCCCCCGTGTTCATCGTATCGAAGTACCCGGCAACCGTGATATGAAATTGCGGCTTGTCGTCGTTGTACATGTTGACGCCCAGAGCTTTCAGGCTCTTGGATGGATACACGGGAACCGCGTCGCCATTCGTGTGGTTATAGCTGAACAGGAACTGATTGGTCAGCGTCGGGCTGACGATATGCGTATCGGTGAGCGTCACGCTCGTGTTATTCCAGCCTCGCTGAGTCACTGTCTCGAAGTAGTTGCTCGGATTCAGAAGGCCGGGGCTGCTGGCGATCGAGCGCCAAAAACGCCCGCTCAACCGGTTATTGGATCCGATCTGTTGATCGCCGCGAGTCAAAAACTGATCGTCCCGGAATGCGTTCGGCGGAGCCACCGAAATCGTGTTCCCCGCCGTCGGTAGCGGAATGTAGTCGCGGAGGATCGCCGCGCTCACTGGATTGAATAGCGAGACCGGAATCCGATTGCCAGGAAACGGAGACAGGTTGTCAAAAGGATTGCGCAGCGCCCGCGCCGTGATGTTGGAAAAGTCGCCGCCGCGCTGTGCGACCGAGGGGACAACGCGCCCGACGGTAATCGGTGTTTGCCGCTGCGCAGTGCCCTGGTAGGAGAAGAAGAAGAAGCTCTTGTCCCGGCCATTGTAGACCTTGGGAAGGAACACCGGTCCGCCCACGGTGGCCCCGAACTGGTTCCGCTTCAATCCATCGTCGCGCCGGATATTCGAACCGGGCGAGACCGGCGGATTGAAAAAATTCCGCGCGTTGATAGCCTTGTTCCGCACAAACTCAAACGCGCTCCCATGAATCTCATTCGTGCCGGATTTCGTCACCGCGTTCACCAGGCCCCCGGACTGCCGGCCGAACTCAGCGGAGAAATTATTCGTCTGCACGCTGAACTCCTGCAGCGCGTCCGGGTTTGGCATCGGGTTAGGCGCGTTGCTGTAATGATCGTTGTTCTGCGCGCCGTCCAGCACGTAGTTGGTGCTGTTGGACCGGTTGCCATTCACCGATACCGCCTGCGAGCCGGGATACGTCGTACCGGATGTGACGTCCGCGCGTGTGTCTTTCACCACTCCAACAATCAGTTGCATCAACTGCGTCGGGTTGCGCCCATTGAGCGGCAATTCCTCTATCCGCCTTTGATCGACAACCGCCTTCAACGTCGCCGTCGTCGTGTCCACAACGATAGCCTGGCTGCTCACCGTCACCGTCTCCGCGGCCGTGCCAACGGCCAGATTGACATCGACGCGCGCGATCTCATTCACCTGTAGCCGAATCCCCTTCGTCTGGTATTTCTTGAAGCCATTCACTTCCGCGGCCAAATCGTAAATGCCAACCGGCAGCGTCCGCAGGAAGTAGGCGCCCGTGTCGTCCGTTGTGGTTTGAAACGTCGCCGACGTGCCGGTGTTGGTGGCTTTGATATGCACCAATGGCACCACGGCGCCCGAAGGATCGTGGACAATTCCGCTGATCGTGCCCGTGACGTTTTGCGGGAAAACAGGCAGAACAAGAAGCGTCAAAGCGGCGATGAATAGTTTCATTGCGGTCTCCTTAAATGTTCGCGGCAAGCCGCGCTATTTCGGCAATAGCGATGCGCACTTGCTCACGAGGAATTCCATCCAAAGCGGTAAGGGGCTCAGCGGGCAAACCGCTGGCGACTCCCAAATCTTCTAACCCACATTTAATACCAAAAATGAATCCGGGGCCACCGGGTGCGGCGCCGTAGATCTCTCTGCCTATCCGGCCAACCAGATCCTGCAGCTCCCGTGCCCGCTTTTTTTGCCCCCCGCGAATCGCCTCATAAAGCGCGACGTACAATTCCGGAAATAGATTCGCGCCGCCATTCACGCCCCCATCGGCCCCCGCCTCCATCGCTTCCAGCAGCACTTCCTCCGGCCCCCACAGAATCGGAATCCCGGGCAGCAGCGCCCGCGTCCGGGCCAGCTTAATCAAATCCCCGCCCGAGTCCTTGATCCCGCAAACATTGGGCATCAGCGCCAGTCGCGCCAGCGTCTCCGGCTCCAACGGCACCTTCGTAAACACCGGGATATTGTACAAATACACCGGTAACGGCAGACGCGGAATCAGCCGCTCCGCGCACTGAATCACCGCATCCTGCGAAATCGGAAAGTAGAACGGCGGCGTCCACACCAGCCCCGACGCACCGGCCTCGGCCGCGAATTCCGCCAGCCGAATTGCGTCGTCCGTTGACGCCTCCAGCAACCCCACCAGCACCGGAACTCGACCGCTAGCTATTTCGCAACATCGTTTAACAACCTCACGCTTCAACTCCCGCGAAAGGCTCGGACCCTCCCCGGTAGTTCCCAACACAAACAGGCCCGTAACGCCCGCCGCAATCGCGCGCTCCGCAATGCGTCCGAACCCTTGAATGTCGAGTTGATCCGATGCCGCCAGCGGTGTCACCAGCGGCGGCGTAATCCCGTTGCGAGGAAGCGAATGCATACGACTATTAGTGTGCTCTATTCGAAGCGGTCATGCTGCCGCGCCGCTTAGGAGGCGTAAGGAAGTAACATTTACACCTTGCATTTGTCGTGGGGAGTTCCCCGAAATCGGCGTTCATCGGCGTTCATCGGCGGCCATAGTTTTTATGGTCTCCGCCGGTCAGTTCTGGTGCGCCGCTGATGAACGCCCATGAACACCAAT
>CAMDKT010000512.1 GCA_945900935.1 Candidatus Sulfopaludibacter sp. SbA3
ATCTTTGCGAGCCGAAACTCTCCGGCGTCGTCGTCTTCCCGCGCAGAGCGCGCCACGAAACCCAGATCGGTAATCGCGAATACGATTGCATCGAACATGGGCTTGTACCCCTCGTCGAAGGGGCAGTTTACAAAAACCTGATCGCTCGGTTTAGCCACGCGGCGGCAGCGGGGCAACCCCTAGCCGGTCGCGAGTGATTTTATCTACGGCCTTCTCGATCCTTACGGATTTCTTGCCGGGAGGGTCTTGAATCGGAGGCATTCCGTACGTCTCACAATCTCTAATCCGGCCATTGCGCCCGTGTACCACGAGTTGCCCAGAGCTGTCCGCTCTCACCATAACCCTGGCACTTTCGATTGCTTCTCGTTGCGTCGAGAAAACGCGAGTCGTCTTGCCACCTTCACGCGTAACCGCCCAATCCCCATCCGTCGGAATTACGTGTACCGTCTTTGACTTCACCGTTTTTTGAATCCTACTTAATTGTAGATCAAGAGCCTCGTTATTTGCGCTCCGCTTGCCAAGAGCAGCATTTCTTTTCGCAAGCATGACGGCCGCTGTGCTTTGCGGATCTGGCGCAGGCACGATGCGACGGCGTCCAGTTGACGTTTTGCCGGTGGCGGTCTCAGGATGGATGGATTGCGACTGGGGCGAACGGTTCAATGTTGAGCGATCATCTTGGGCTGCGGGCTAACTTCGAGGTTTCCGCGGCGCGGGCGCCCCAAGTTTAATAGGCAGAGTGGCAAAGTCGCGCGTACCAGTCTGCTGTTTCGAACTTGGTCTCGAACTCAGTACAGGTGGCCTGATCGTCAAAGAAGGCGCGTGCCGACGTGGCGATCCGGGATGGGAAGATCGCCGCGATCGAGAGTTCGCTCCCGGCGGAAAAAGCACGCGACGTGATCGATGCCCGCGGACTTTATGTGGTCCCTGGACTGGTGGATATGCACACGCATATTTATTACGGCGGCGGATCGGTGCCGGCGATTGAAGCGGACCCCGTGGCGGCGCGCTCGGGCGTGACGACGTGGGTAGATGCGGGGAGTTTCGCCTACGATAACGTGGCCGGGTTCCGCCGTTACATTGTCGATCGCTCGCAGCAGGTGCGCGTCTTCGGGTTTGTATACCTTTATCCCGCTTCCCGCGACCCGGAAATCGACGTTGTAAAGTACGTTCGCGGCGTTATGCGCGAAACGGCGGAGGCGGTGTTGGGCAACCGGGACATTCTCCTCGGCGTAAAGGTCCAGATCGGCTCCAATATGAACGGCCGCTATAGTCCGGAGTTCCTGAAAATCGCCCGTGAGTTATGTGATGCCCATCAATTGAAGTTGATGGTACACATTAGCGATGCCCCTCCGGAGGTGCCGCAAATCATGGAACAGATGCGACCGGGGGATATCATCACCCACGCCTATACGGGGCTCGGCAGCTTCAACTTTGGCGAGGCGCGGAAGTGCCTTGATGCGGGTTTCCCGGTGGACACGATTTCCAGTGACATCTATCAGCGCAATATTGAGGGACCGGTTTATGATATGCCTACGACGATGTCGAAGCTGCTGTATCTGGGGATGAGCTTTGATGACGTGCTGTTGCGCTCAACCGCCAATCCGGCGAAGGTGATCGGGCGGGTCGAGGGACTGGGTACTTTGCGCGTCGGAGCGCCGGGTGACGTTGCTGTGTTGGCTTTAGAAGATGGTCAATTCCGGCTGGTGGATTCGCAGCGCAATGCGGTGATCGCGAAGCAGCGGATTGCGTGCCGACTTACGATTTGTCGCGGGAAGAGGGTGGTGGGGCGGGTTTAATATCCTTTGGCTCAAGCATCGTCTAACGGATCGAGACGCCGCCGTCTTGCGGGAGCAACGCTTGCTGGCGCAGGCATAGCTGGCCCGCGCCCTGCGGATCTACGGCTTTGCGGCCGGCTTTTTCCTGCTGAACTCGCCACAGTCCACTTTTACAAACGCCCCTGGAACGGCGCTGCAAGCCGCCCCAAGGATTTGCGCGATGAAGTTTTTGATGATCGGCCAGTTGTTGGCGGAGAGGGCAAGAATCGAAAGCCGAGGGCCGCGACGGCGCCAAGCCATTCGCGGTCAATCCCTCGATCAGGAAAGCATCGATCACGTTCGTCTCCGAGGCCAGGGCGTCGCGGGGATGGGCGGCCGGGTCACCGGTTGGAACGCCCAGTAGCTTCGATCGGAGTCGCTAAACGGGGCGGTCGGCTCCGAACCTGCCGATCCAGTCGCCAACAGGGCAATGGCGATCCAAAATGTGGCGCGCAATGTGCGCGTGAACTGTGTGGGGCGAGCTGTCATCGGCTTCTCCGAATTGACACGACCGTGAGTTTAGCGGACTATCTTTGATTTCATTGACTTACGAACCGTTCGCTTTCGAGCGCCCCGCTTGCGATACGCGAGGCACCCCCGACCGGCCAAGGCCTCGGCGCCGCGTCAGCGCGAAACGGTTCCGGTTAGAACGTCAGCCTGGCATTGAGCTGCACGACCCGGGCACCGCGCGTGCTCAGCAGTTGCCCGAAGAACGTGTCGTTCACGCTGGTGCGCAAACCAGACAGGTTGGTGTGATTCGTTGCGTTAAACATGTCCGTCCGGACCTGTAGTTGCATGCTCTCTCGAATCCGAACATTCTTCGCGAGCGAGAAGTCCAGGTTCCACAGGCCGGGGTGGCGGACCATGCCGAAACCAAGATTGCCTGGACGAATGGGGGTGCCGGTTACGCTGGCAACCGGAACCCTAGCGAAGGCAGCTGGGTTCAAGTACTGCAGCGTGTCGCGGTAGTTTGACAACACCGGAACGCCGCCGACGTAGTCTGCGCGCTGGCTCGGGTTTCGCGAGCTCTGCGTGATGTTCGCGGGTAAGCCGGTCTGAGCCCGAAAGATGCCCGTGGCTTGCCAGCCGCCTAGCACGTGCCGCGCCACCGCGTTGCTTGCAGACAATCCGGGCAACTGGTAGACCCACCCAGCGGCGAAGTAGTGCGTCAAGTCAGAAGCCGTAGGCCCGCGATCCGCTCTGTGGTTGAAGAAGTCCTGGTTGCGGCCGCCGTTCTCGCCGCCGTACGACGCGCCCGTGTCTCCGCTGCCGTTGGCCAACGCCTTCGACCAGGTGTAGTTCACGTCGAAGCTGAAGTTGTTCGAGAAGCGCTTCTTCAGCGAGTTCTGCCACCCGTAGTACGTCGAATTCTGCGAGTTGTCGACATAGTCCGGCTGGGCCATATTCGGGTTGGGCCGGAGGCCGGTCAGTCGGTTGATTTGGTTCGCTTGCCGGAACATGATGAAATGCAAGGCGCGTGTGCCCACTAGGCCGGTCTGGAACAGCAGGGTCGGCGTAAGCTGGCGTTGGATGTCCAGCGAGTACTGCATCGTGTAGGGACTCTTTAGTTCGGTGTTGTAGATGGTCGAAACGAAAATTGCACCGGGCCTGCTCTGTATCGCTTGCTTCACGTAGCCAAAGAAGTCGTCGTTGTACTGCGGGAACTTGATGCCGAAGCGCGCGATGTCCGCCTGGGCGAAGTCGAAGCGGTTCGGTAAATTGGCCCCCTGCGAGGGCTGGTTCCAGAAGACTTCCGGTATGATCGTGGCGTACATCATGCCGAATCCGCCGCGGATCGACGTCTTGCCCGATCCCCCGGGGCTGTAAGCGAATCCTATGCGCGGAGCGAAGTTCTTGCCGTCGTCGCTATAGGGCTGGTCGCGGGGCAATAACTTCCCAACGTCGAACCGGCCGTCCAGGCTCATCGAGCTCGGATTGTAAAGTCCGGCATCAGGCGTTGCTCCCTTACCCTCCGCTACGAAGTTGGTGTAGTAGTCGTACCGAAGGCCGAAGTTCAGGGTCAGATTCCGCGCAATGCGCCAGTCGTCCTGGGCGAAGAAGCCGAAGGTCGCCTGGCGCCCGGTCCACTCGCCCGTGCCGAATTTCGCCACAACCGCGTTCGGTTCGTTTCGCAACATCGAGTTGAAGTTGGCGTAGTCGAAGAACGGAACCTCGGGGTTAGACCGCGATCCAGTCAGGCGCATGAAATTCCCCCCGAACTTGAGCGAGTGGTTGCCCACGTATCGCGCGTATTTCTGTTCGATTTGCATCATGGGGCCGCCGGAGTGGTTGATCTCGCCTCCGGGACCGTCCCATCCCAGAGTCGTCTGGATGGTCGGAACACGCTGCCCATACAGAAGGCCCTTCTCCCCGCCGGGGCCGATATTAGTGAAGAACTCGTCGAGGCGATCCTGAATCGTGTTGTTTAAGCCGAAGCGGCTCTCGGACGTCCAAGTGGCCCCCCCGGTGGTAAAGCTGATGTTCGCGCGGTCCATCGAGTTGGTCCAAGTGCGGTCGTTGTTGACGTAAAAGCGCGGAACCGTGCGGTAGGGCTGCCCGTGCGTGTAGGTGACCGCGATACGGCTATTTTGGGAGACCACCCAGTCGCCCTTCAAGTCGACGTGATCGTCCCGGCGAATCTCCTCTTTTGTGGCTTCGAACCTCCCGACCGTCGCGCCGGGCGTCACAGCCTGGTTCGGCAGCGGGATCGCGCCCAGAGTCAACGCGTATGCCGGCACGGCCGCGGTCAACTGCGCCCGGACACCCTGAGTCGGCACGTTACCCTGCACAAAGATGTCTTCGGAAGTCCGGTAGCCTTCGAAGGTGCCGAAAACGAATACCTTGTTCTGCACGATCGGACCGCCCAGCGAACCGCCGTACTGGTTATACATGAGTTGCGGTTTGACCGCCACTCTCTGGAACCGCGCATTCAGCGAGTCGTTCTGGTGATTCATAACAGCGCTGCCGTGCCACTTGTTCGT
>CAMDKT010000513.1 GCA_945900935.1 Candidatus Sulfopaludibacter sp. SbA3
GCCGCGCCAAGGTAAACATCGAACAAGGCCAGCACATGCACGTGCAAAACGTCGGTTTTGAGGAGCAGTATTTCGATTACGAGTTCCCCGCCGTCGAAGTGCCGATCCCCGCGCTCCCGGCGAATATGCCCACTTTCATGGGCTTCCGCCGTGAAGACGGCCGAGCCGGCACGCGCAACTACATCGCCGTCGTCGCCGCCTCCAATTGCGCCGCCCACACCGCCGAATTAATCGCGCAGAGTTTTGACGGCGTAACGCTCCCGCCCAATGTTGACGGCGTCATCGCCTTTCCGCACGGCGAAGGCTGCGGCATGTCCATCGGGCCGGACACGCGGCAACTGCAGCGCACGTTGGCCGGTATTTTGGGCCACCCCAACGTCGGCGCGGCCATCATCCTCGGTCTCGGCTGCGAAGTGAATCAGATTGACCACTATCTCGGCGAAAACGCCCCTCGCACCAGCCGCCTGATGGGCATGACGCTTCAGAACTCCGGCGGCACCACCGGCAGCGTCCCCGCCGCGCGTAAATTCATCATCGAACAGATGGACAAACTCGCCGCCGAACACCGCGTCGAACTCCCCGGCAACCTCATCACCGTCGGCCTCAACTGCGGCGGGTCGGACTCCTTCAGCGGCATCACCGCCAACCCCGCTCTCGGTTACGCCTCGGACATGCTGGCCGAAATCGGCGCGGCCTCAGTCCTTGCTGAAACCACGGAAATCTTCGGTGCCGAACATTTGCTCGTCAAGCGCTCCCGCAACCGCGCCGTCGCCGATCGCCTCCTCAGCTTCGTCACCGGATACAAGCGGTATTTGGGCCAGTTCGAAGGGTCCAGTTTCAACGACAATCCCTCGCCCGGCAATAAAGAAGGCGGACTGACAAATATCATCGAGAAGTCGCTCGGCGCCGTCGCCAAGGGTGGAACGTCGACGCTGAATGAAGCGCTCGATTACGCTGAACGCATTCACGGCCCCGGCTTCTGTTTCATGAACACGCCCGGTTACGATCCGGTTTCGCTCACCGGCCTCGCCGCGGGCGGTTCAAACGTCATCGTTTTTACAACGGGTCGCGGAAGCGCCATTGGCTTCCCCACCGTCCCTGTCATCAAGGTCGCCACCAACACCAGCACCTATAAACGGATGCTCGACAACATGGACGTCAACGCCGGCCGCATCTCCGACGGCGAGTCCACCGTGCCCGCCATCGGCAAAGAGATTTATGAAATGATCCTGCGCGTTGCCTCCGGCGAACGCACTTGCGCTGAAAAGCTCGGCCACCAGGAATTTGTGCCCTGGCGCATCGGCCCCGTGATGTAACGATACAATAAAGGCGATGCGCCTACTTGCAACCAGCCTTTTCTTTTGCGCACTGGCATTGGCCCAGCCCCTCCCTCCAGCGGCGAAAAAATCATTCCTCGACAAATCAACGCTGGAGGCCTACGTCCGCCACCTCTTCGTGTGGCCCGCGCAAATCGCCGTCACCGTCAGCGATCCCAAGCCTAGCAGCGTCGATGGCCTGCTCGAAATGTCCGTCACCGGATCCATGGGCGGCGCCAGCCAGGTCAGCAACTTCTACGTCTCCAAAAGCGGCGAAAAAGTCATTCAAGGCGTCTCCTTCGACGTGAAGGAAAATCCGTTTAAAGCCAATATCGACGGGCTGAAAACAACCTTCGCCCCCGGCTACGGCACTACCGGCGCGCCCGTTGTGGTCGTCATCTTCAGTGACTTCCAATGCCCCCATTGCAAGGACGAGGCCAAGATGATCCGCGCCAACCTCACCCAGACTTTCAGCAAGGAAGTGCGCGCGTATTTCAAGGACTTCCCGCTGGAACAAATTCATAACTGGGCCAAACCCGCCGCCATCGCCGGGCGCTGCGTCTTCCGCGAGGATCAGGCTAAATTCTGGGACTTCCACGACTGGGTTTTCGATACTCAGGAAAAACTCACGCTCGAAACCTTCCGCGCCAAACTCGAAGGCTTCCTGACCGAAAAGAAAATCGCCGCTCTGCCCGTTTTGCAATGTTTCGACAGCAAAGCCACTGAAGCCGACATCACCAAGAGCTACGCCGAAGGTCGCGCACTGGAAGTCAGCTCCACGCCGACGCTCTTCGTCAACGGCCGCAAGCTGGCCGGCAATGTGAGTTGGCCGCAATTGAAGCAGATCATCGAGTACGAGATCGAGTACCAGAAGACCGCCAAAAACGCCGGAGAAAACTGCGGCTGCGAACTGACCCTGCCGTCCGTTCTGCCGAAGTAAGGACGTAAATGAAACAACTGATTCTACTACTCGCCGGCGCCGCGCTCTGGATGGCGGAAATGCCCACGCCGGGGAAGATTGACGCCGATCATTACCTGAACTACGTCAAAGTGCTGGCGTCGGAAAAAATGCGCGGCCGCGGCACGGGATCGAAGGAACTCGAAACGGCGGCGGAGATGATCGCTAAAGAATTCAAAGCGGCCGGACTCCAACCCATCGGCGGCAGCTACTTCCAGCGGTTCCCGGTCACGACGCAGGCCCGCCTCGGCGGATCCAACAAGCTGGCGCTCCAAATCGACGGCAAGAAAGAGACGTTGGAATTTGAGAAGGAGTTTATCCCGCTCAATTTCAGCTCGGCCGGCGAAGTGAGTGGCGAAGTTGTTTTCGTCGGCTACGGCATCACCGCGCCCGAATACAACTACGACGATTACGCCGGAATCGACGTCAAAGACAAGATCGTCGTCTTCTTCCGCCGCGAACCCCAGGAAACGGACGACAAGAGCCCCTTCGCAGGCCGCGTCTACACGCGCCACGCGCAGTTCGATTCCAAAGCCACCAATGCCAAACTCCACGGCGCTAAAGCAGCCATCATTCTTTCCGACGTCCTTAGTTCCGGCTCCGGCGACATGGAGAAATTCGCCCGTAACGCCGGACCCGCCAATGTCGGCATTCCGTTTGTCATGGTGAAGGCCGAAACCGGCGAGAAACTGCTCGAAAAGGCAGGCAAAAACCTCCGCGACATTTATCGCGACATCGATAAGGACTTGAAACCCCGGTCAGCCGCTCTCCCGCCATCGATCCATATTGCCCTGAAAGCCGACGTGCGGCGCGTCGTCAAAACCGTGCGCAACGTCGTCGGCTACCTCCCTGGCGAAACGGACGAACATGTCGTCGTCGGCGCTCATTACGACCACCTCGGCATGGGCGAGCAGTTTTCCATGGCGCCCAGTATGATCGGCAAACCGCATTTGGGCGCCGATGACAACGCCAGCGGATCGGCCGGTGTCATCGAACTAGCCCGTTGGATGAGCGCGCAGCCAAAGCCCAAGCGCGGCGTGCTTTTCATGACGTTCGCCGGCGAAGAACTTGGCCTGCTCGGCTCCAGTTATTACGTCAATCACCCCATTCTGCCCATCGACAAGGCCATCGCCATGATCAACATGGACATGATCGGCCGCATCAAAGACGGCCGCGTCTTCGTCGGCGGAACCGGCACCGGCGCCAATTTCGCCGATCTCCTCAAACAACTTCCCCAGCCCGCCGGATTCCAGTTCGACCTGTCGGAAACCGCCGGCTACGGCTCCAGCGACCATACTTCGTTCACCACCAAACAGGTTCCGGTGCTGTTCTTCTTCTCCGGACTTCACGGCGATTACCACAAGCCCAGCGACACCTGGGAGAAGATCAACTCCAAATCCGCCGCCCAACTGCTTGGCTACATCGGCGGCGCGATGCAGCATTTGGCGACCGATTTACCGCGCCCGCAATACGTTCGCGTTCTGCCGCCCCAGTCCTCCCACGCCACAGGAACTTCCTCCTCCGGCGGCAGCGGCGGGTACGGGCCAGCCTTCGGCAGCATCCCCGATTTTGCCGAGCCGCCCACAGGCGTCCGCTTCGCCGATGTCCGGGAAGGCACTCCGGCCGCCAAAGCGGGGCTCAAGGCAGGCGACATCATGGTCAGTTTTGACGGCAAAAAGGTGCAGAATTTGATGGATTTCACCGTACTCTTGCGCCAAAAAAAGCCAGGTGACGAGGTGGAAGTAAAGGTTTTGCGCGGCGGACAAACTATCACAGCGCAAGTACTACTCACCGCACGGAAGTGAAATTCTTCCTATTCTTTTTGCCAAAACCCGCCGATTAGGTTTGAAGGAGAGTCTCAACCCGTTGTCTAACCCGACGATTTTCGCGCCGCTGGACCGGACCTGGAGGCTTCCGCCGCTGATTCTGCACCCGTTTTCCGATGCGGCGGGGCCTAATAAACTGGTCGAAAGTACCCGCGCCAGCATGATGCTACAGGGGTTCCTCCCCAACAATGAGTTCACCGTCAGCGAGCTCGACCGCAAACTACTCGATGGCCGGTATTGCGAAATCCGCATGTTGTACTACGTCGGCAAGGACCTGACACGGTGGATTGACCAATGCATGGATTTGGTAAACCGGGATCCGGTGTTGCGGAAGGAAGGGGTGAAGGAGCAAAGCTTCGCCAACCTACTCATTGAAGACCCGCCTGAAGTCGTTCGAGAAAAACTGTGGAAATGGCAAGTCGCCGATTACAAGTCTATTTTTTCCCGAGCGATGGGTCTGAACATGGTTTTCGCGGACGCGCCGGGCCGGTTAGCACTCGCCGACGCCTTTATTCGCAATTATTATCGATACGCCGATCACATCTCAAGACTACCTAGTTTTTGGTTAAGCGGCCAAGCGGAACCCCTCAGCCCTGGTTAGATCGAGCCGGTCGCGGATGAATTTTCTGAACAATTCGCCTGGACCTGATGCGATGAGAAAATCGGGGAGTGAATTTCGGAGAGCGATCA
>CAMDKT010000514.1 GCA_945900935.1 Candidatus Sulfopaludibacter sp. SbA3
GGCGGATTGCTCCGGTTCGACTGCCCGAACGCCGTCATGAAACTCTTCAATTCCCCGCTCGCCGAAGGCGTGTTCGCCTGCATCGCCATCGGGACTTTCTCGCTCCCATAACGGAATGACCCCGGCTTCCCGGTGGCCGATACCAGCGCATCGTGAACCTCTTCCGCCGTCAGCATCCGCACAAACTTCCGCGCGAAATACGGCGAATACGACTCTTTCCATTCCCCCGGATACCGCGCCGAAAGCTGATACGCGCTCGATTGACAGATCTTCCGGAAAATGTTCTTCAGCTTAAAGTCATTCGAACGGAAGTCCTTCGCCAGTAAGTCGAGCAACTCCGGATGCGATGGCTGTAAGTCCCAACCCGCTGGCAGCGTCCGCGGATCCTGCCGCGCCAGATCAAATTCATCATACGGCTCCACAATTCCGCGCCCCATCAGCCGCGCCCAGAACAGATTCACGGTCGCCCGCGCAAACTGCGGATGCGCCGTCAGCATCCGTCCCAGCTCTTCCCGAGGCTCCGCGCCTTCCCGCGCCTTCTCGCCAGTCAATGGAAACGCCGGCGTATTTGGCCCGCCCCATCGCGGCGTCCGCAGCATCGTCCCGCCCTTGGTGTCATAACCCGGCGCTAAGTCATCGACAATGAAATGTCCCATCAACGCCTGCGTATTTTCCGTGTGCGGAATATACCGCGTCTTCCCCATAAAACTCGAAAGCGCAGTAAACTCGCGGCGCGTCTTCCCCGTCAGCCAGACATTCACTTTCTCTAAATGCGCCTTCCCGTCATGGCACGAAACGCAGGAAAAATTGATCCCCAAAAACGTCTTCCCAAACAGAACCGCCAACTCATCATGCGTGTCCAACTGATGGACTTTCGATATGTCGTTCCCGTCTACAGCCTGCCCCGGCTTGCCCTCCACGTGTTCCCGGACTAGAACATTGGACGCCGCCACCACCAGATTGCTCTTCGCCGACGACGAGATTATCGACCGCACCACATCGTCATAAGGCCGGTCGCTCCGCAGCGCCGCTTTCACCCAATAGTGGAAAAGCTGAACGCCGCGCCCCATCTTCCCATTCGCCCGCACCAGGTCCATAAAGAAGTAGGACCACTTATCCACAAACTCTTCACTCGCCAGCAATTTATCGATCAGCAGATCCCGTTTATTCGGCGTCGAATTCGTCAAAAACGCCTGCACCTCGGCAGCCGCCGGAATCCGCCCCGTCAAGTCCAAATGGATGCGCCGGAAGAACTCCGCGTCAGTCGCCAACGGCGCATGCGCCACGCCATCGCGCTCCATCTTTCCGAAGATTTGCGCGTCGATATAATTAATCCGCCGGACGCGACCGCCGGCCATTGCCGCGCCCGGCAACGTCGCCGCCACGCGAGCCGTCAGCGCGCCCGGATCAGGCTTCTTCACCGGCTGAATCAGCCCGGAATGCGCGCCGACGAACGTATCGTCGCCCTGCGCAAACACCGCGACACCCATAGCTATAACGAGGACGGCTTTCGACATGGGATGAGTATATACCGTCCCGCGGCAAAATGGAATGCTACTTCCCCAACCGCTCCGCCCATTTTTGCACCACCACCATCGGCCGCGCCTGCTGCTCCCCTTCCGGCTCCAACACCAGAAACCGCCGTCCATCCCGCGCTGGCTGAAAGTAATTCAATTGACCAGGCTGCCGGAACAGCGCCTCCGCACGCCCCGGACGCACCCAGTACATCTCTTTCCCGTCGGCGCGCCATTCGGGACTATTCCCCCCTCCGCCGAAATCAGCCACTTTCCCCGCCGCTCCGGAAACCCATGCACGTAGATTTCCATCCGCCCCGATTCGTCGGAATCGTATGCCAACCAACGCCCGTCCGGCGAGAAAGCCGCCCGGCGCTCCGAAAACTTTGTTTGCAGATACGGTTCCGGCTTCTTCTCCCCGGTCAGCGGCAGGGCGAGAATGTCACGCAATCCATACAGCAGATACTTCCCATCGGGCGAGCAACGCGGCCCAAGGCCGTTACTAAAGGTAATCCGCGTACTCAAGCCACGCGCCAACTCCAGCACCCAAACATCGCCCTGACCAGCGCCCGCCGCGGCATTGAAAGCAACCCGGCTACCGTCAGGCGAAAGGCTGAACCCAGACATCGCCTCCACCGGCTGTCCCATCATCTCCAACCGTTTCCCCGCGCGGTCCCGCCATCCGAACCGCCCTTTCCCTCCACCGCTCTCGCGCCCGTAAAACTAAAGTTCCGTTGCTCGAAATCGAAAAATCCGCGAAGCCATTGGAGCCGACGATACTGACCCCCTCCGCCACCGTCGCCGGATCCCCCGTCAACCTTGGCGGATCCAACTCGAGCCTCCGCGCCATCAGCGTTCCCGGCCCCTGCATGTACAAGAGCCGCCCGGAGCCCGCATCGTAGGCCGCCTTGAAGTGCGTCTGCGCGATGCGGGTGGCCGGTTTACCGTCGAGAGACCCTATGAAGACGCCCATCTTTTCCGCTTCACCGTTGCGCGTCTGGTAGAGAAACCTCTTGCCGCCGGGCAGAAACTGCGGATAGTAATGAGCCGTCTCCTCTGCTTCTTTGTTCAGTTGTGTCACCGCCGACGGAGTCCCGCCCGGCACGCGCGTCGCATAACGTAATTGGGGTGCCTCCGGCCACATCGATCCGCTTCAGCTTTCCCCCCGCTACAAATGCCAGCGACTTACTGTCCGGCGACCAGAAAGGCCGGGCCGCCTCCCCTGTCCCCGCCAGCGCCCGCGCCCGCCTGCACCGCCTCCACCGCAAATTACGCAACACCGCCACCGCCCATTTCTCATAACTCGCCGCCGTATGCCGCATACCGAACATTCACTCACGTCAAACCGAATAAACATTCACTCCATGAATCCATTGAATCTTAGCCCCATCAGGTATACCGTGGAATTAGAAGTAGTTACTTGGAGGTTATTATGATTACCCCGAAAACCATCATCCTGCCCGTTGATTTTTCCACCCGCGCCGCCGCCACCGCCGCCCACGCCCGCATCCTCGCCAAACAGTACGGCGCAACCATCGTCGCGCTCCACGTCATGCGGCCCTTCCAGTTGGCCGCCGAAGGCGTCGACGTTCCCTCCGCCGCCGTCCTCGATTGGTACACCCAGCAAAGACCGATACTGGAAACCCAACTTGAAGAATTCGTCAACATCTATTTGAAGGGCAGCAAAGTCAAGACGATCTTCCGCGAAGGCGAACCCGCCAGCGAAATCATCCGCGCCGCCAACGAGGAAAAGGCCGATCTCATCATGATCTCCACCCACGGCTACGGCCCCTTCCGCCGCTTCCTCCTGGGCTCCATCGCCGCTCGTGTTCTGAATGACTCCCACATTCCGGTCCTCACCGCTACCCACGTAGAAGCCCCTGCCGACGAAGCTGAACACATCAAATCCATCGTCGTCGCCGTCGATCTCGACGCCCGCGCCGGAAAGCTGATCGCCGCCGGTAACAGCATCGCCAAAGAGTTCGGCGCGGTACTCCACGTCGTCCACGCCAGCCCCGATGATGGCGCAGGCGCTGCCCAATACATTGACCCCACTTGGCGGATCGAAGTCGCCCATCGGATGCAGGCTCAACTCGAACAGACCGTAATGGACGCCGAGGCCACCGCCAAAGTTCACGTCATTCCCGGCGAAGCCGCCAAAGTAATCCGCCAGGTTGCCGAGGACGTTAACGCCAATCTCGTTATCCTCGGCCGCCATCTCGACCACAGTTTCTTCGGCCGCCTTCGCACCCATAGCTACGCCATCGTGCGCGAAGCCCCATGCCCGGTCCTAAGCCTGTAATATAGGCTGCATGAACGCAATCACCCGGCGCCAAGCTTGTAGTCTGTTCGCCGCGCCGCTCTTCGCACAGACCCCGGCCCGGCCCAACTTCGTCTTCATCCTCATTGACGACATGCGCTGGGACTCCTACGGCCACGCCGGACACCCGTTTATCAAGACGCCGAACATAGATCGCGTCGCTCGCGAAGGCGCGCAATTCACCAATGCCTTTGTCACAACGCCCTTGTGCTCCCCCAGCCGCGGCAGCTATCTCACCGGTCAATACGTCCAAACCCACGGCGTCGTTGGCAACACGCCCGCCGGCGGTCCCATAAGTCACAAACTCGAAACATTCCCTAAGTTACTAAATGCCAGCGGCTATGAGACAGGTTACTTTGGCAAATGGCACATGGGAACTGATTCCAGTCCCCGCCCCGGCATTGATCGCTGGGTGTCCTTCCGAGGCCAGGGCGTCTACAACGATCCCCTGCTCAACATCGACGGCAAAGAGACCAAACAGGAAGGCTACATCACCGATATCCTCTCCAGCCATGCCGCGGACTTCATCGAAAAACCCCGCACAAAGCCTTTCTGCGCTTACATTGGACACAAAGCCATTCACGGCCCCTTCACCCCTGCCGAGCGCCACAAAAATCTCTACACAACCGAACCCCTCAAAATCGCCGCTAACGCCGCCGATGACCTGAAAGACAAACCAGCCCTCAAAGAGACAAAGCCCGGCGGCGGCAGTGGCGATGAGCTAATTAGAAATCAACTCCGTTGTATTGCCGCCATCGACGAAGGCGTCGGCAAGTTACTCGCCTCTCTCGAAAAGACAAAGCAACTTGATAACACCGTCTTTGTCTTTACCAGCGACAACGGCTACTTCTGGCGCGAACACGGCCTCGGGGACAAGCGCTGGGCCTTCGACGAATCCATCCGCATCCCCCTCCTCATCCGCTACCCGAAACTCCTGAAACC
>CAMDKT010000515.1 GCA_945900935.1 Candidatus Sulfopaludibacter sp. SbA3
CCGGTCGATGTTCGGCGTCTTCACCAGCTTGTTGCCGTAACAGCCAACATGACCCGCGGCGTGATCGTCCGTCATCACGAACAAGATGTTCGGACGCCGCGCGGCGCGGGTGCAACCAACACCCAGCGACGCAAACAGAAACGCCCGCCGCTTCAAGCGAAAATCTCCCGCATCCGCCGCGCCACAATTTTCTCCTCGCCCGGATCGTTCATCAGAAACGTAAACTCAATTCCCTTCCCCTCAGGCCCCCGCAGAGCCGCGATCCGAGGCTCACCGTCCCGCAGTTTCTTCTCCACCGCCGCCGCCGTCAATCCGCGCCCGCCCTCATCCCACGTCGCGATCACCCGATGCACCTTCCGGCCCCTTTCAAACCGCGCCTTCTCCACCTGCAAGCCGGCCTTCCGCAACTCCGCCATCACGTAAGCCGCCTGTCGCTCATACTCCCGGTCCAGCGCCGCAAAATCCAATTTCGAGTACCGCTCAATAGCCGCCAGCAGCCCGATCATCTCCTCTTTGTTCACCTTCATCCCGCGCCCCTGCGAATCCGAATGGGGGCTGGAATTCAACCACGCCGCGTGCAATAAATCCTTCCGTCCGGCCAGCACGCCCGCGCTCTGCGGCCCGCGAATATGCTTCCCGCCGCTGAAGGCGATCATATCGACGCCGGTCGCCGCCACTCGCGGAATATTATCCCAGGAAGGCAGCAGATTCGCCGCGTCGATCAGCACCGGCACGCCTGCTTTCTTCGCTATCGCCACACACTCCGCCAATGGCACCGGCGTCTCCCACGCCCAGTCCCCGCGCGTCCCGCCCAGGTAATAAATCATGGCCGTTTGCGGCCCCAACGAATTTACAAACGACTCGCGCGAATCCACTTCCACAATCCGCACCCCCGCGCTTCGCACCGCATGGTCGTAACCGTTCCGATGCGGCTTCTGAATCACGACCTCCGTCTTCATTCCGGTCAAATCCGGCAAGCGCCGCACTTTCGCCGTGTCCGCCCCTGTCAGGCAACCATACGTGCCCAACGCAATCGCCCCCGCCGTTCCCGAAGTCACCAGCGCGCTTTCCGTCCCGCACAGCTTCGCCAGCCGCTCCCCCACGGCGTCCTTTACTTCTTCCAACACCGCGAACTCGCGCGCCGCCTCCGCCATGATTCCCTGAATTTCAGGCCACATCTTCGACGCGCCCACCGTCGTCACCGGCCCTTGAAAATTCAAGATGGGCCGTATCCCCAAGTCTGCATAAACACCGCGAGACTTACCAGCAGCCAAGCCCAGAGACGACAGCACAGGAACGAACAATCGACGTTTCATCTTCATAGCATATTACTTCCAATAACAACGGGGCGGACACATCGAAATACGTTCCTTTTTCGTTCCGAGTGGACGCCTTCGTTTGCCTCAATAGGCGCGCGCATCTTTGCGCTATCAGGTCGTGCACAGAACTACTCGGGGAATCTACGGTGTGGCCGCCCCATCTACCCAAGGCTCAAATTCATTTATCGTTTCGATAGACACCTCCTATTTCGATTGCGACCTTCGATTTTCGATTCTTCTACGGGTAGTGTGCGCCTGTTCCTTCCTTCTGTCAAGATGAATTTTTCGGCGCGAATTCTATGGTCCCGAGAGCGCCGCCGCAATCGCTTTTTCAAGTACCGGCACCATCAGCGCATACCCTTCCGCATTCGGAATCAGCCCGTCCGCAGTCAGCTCCTTTTTCATCTCGCGGCCCTGCGCCAGAACCGAATAGACGTCCGCGTAAACCGCCCCAACCTTTGCGGCATACCCCTTCAACCAGCCATTCAATCCGAGTATCCGTCCCGGCGGCCGACGCGCCGATAGAATCTGAAAGCAGTCGCAAATCGGCGTCACACTCGCCAGCACAACCCTGATTCCGTGCAGCTTCGCCAGCTCCGTCATCGTCATAATATTCTCAACGATGGTGCCCTCCGTAGCCGGTCCCGCATACCCCGCAAAGTCATTCGCGCCGCCCAGAATGACAACCACTTTCGGCCGCAGCGCAATCACATCCTGGCGGAACCGCACCAGCATCTGCCCCGTGGCTTGATGCGTGATTCCGCGGTTCAAATACGGCTTCCCCGGAAAGAAGTTCTCCCACTTCTCGAAGATCTCATCGCCGAAAAAAACCACGCGGTTCACGCCCGGCGGCGGTGGCCGCAACTCGGCATTGTCACTGCCATATTGCACCAGCTTGCCCCAGTCGCTCAACAGCCGCAAATACGCCGCGTTCTCGGCTTCCAGTTCAGCAATCAGCTTGGCGGAACTGTCTTTTTGGCCCGGCAAGACCGCCGCCAGTCCAAAGCACAATACCGCCAAGCGCAAGATCATTGCTGAATTCCGAAGCAGTACACGTATCCGTCGAACGTGTTGATGTAGATGCGGCCATTGGCCACCGCCAAGCCGCTCCAATGATTGAATTTCTCAATCTGCTTGCCGCTGTTCCACAGCTCTTTTCCCGTCTGCGCGTCGAGGGCGAACAGCACCGCGTGCGTCGATTTCGGGATGCGCCGCTCAGCCCGGAAATCCAAGCCCACATCGGGGTACGCCTGCGCCGTGTTCTCGCCGCTGCCGTAGGCGATCACCAATCCATTGGCCACCACCGGCGGCTCCGCCTGGTCCATATCCCGCGAGATCCACGCCGGAACCAGCGCGGGCTTTCCGTCCTTCCCGTCGGCCACTTTAAATGCCGCGATCGCGCCCTTTTTCACCATGCCGTTCTCAATCGGAGATTTGTACTTGGAATGTTTCGGTCCCCAAAAAGGCGTCAGCACCCAGCGCGTTCCCTTGCTGTCTTCCCACGACGACAACGAACCCCAAATCCCGGCTTCGGCGAAGTCCACCGTTTCATTGCAAATCAGCGGCGTCCGCTGCAGGGGCGTGCGGTGGTCATCCCCGCCGATGGACTCGGTGTCCATGAAATACAGGCGGCACTCCTTGCTCGCGTCCACCATATATTCCTTGCCCTTGTAGTCGAAAATCGTCGGGGTCACCTGCATGTCCAGGTCGCGCTTCACCAGCCATTCCGCGTTCGAAGGCCCGTAGTAATCCACCAGATCCAACGCCTTCGTGTCCTTGTTCTGCCGCACGCCGATCATGCCGTTCCCATACACGCCATCTTCGGGAGCCCAGCGCCCGTCGCCCGTCCCGGTGTACATCGTGTCGTGTCTGGCGCTAATCGCCGGTCCAGAACGTCCCCACATCCCGCCGCCCGCGGGTCCCCAACTGCCCACCTTGTTCGTGGCCAGATCATAGGCGTAAGCCACGTTCGGATTCCCGCCGCAACCCTGCGCCGAGTGCGTGTACACCACGTTCTTCCACAGGTTCATCGCATACGGCTTACCGTTGGGCGGCATGAACTTGTTAGGCTCGGTGATGTGCTTGCCATCGGCCGCGTTCAGTTGATGCAGCCGCCCGTCCCAGCTCGCCGCGTAGATCGTGTACTTACCAGGCGCGCCGGCAGGGCCAATCGTCATGTTCGCCGTCATGCCGCCGGGGCACAACACTTGAGGCCCGCGCCCGCCGGCCGACTCTTTGAACGTGGTCTCAAATTTTACATGCCAAAACAGTTTGCCGGTAGCGACGTCAATGGCATAAACGTTATCGGAGACGCCTCCTTGAATCACCAGTTGCTTCGGTCCCGAAGGCGTGTTCACACTGCCAATCACCAGCGGCGGTAACAGATTGTGCATCGCCCGCGTCTGGTTATCGAACTGGATCTTCCACAGCAGCTTGATGTCTTTAGCCGTGGCGACGCTCAGCAGCTTCTCGTCTTTTTGCCAGTTGTTGCGTTGCGGATCACCGCCGTCGGTCAGCCAATCGGCGCCCGGAGCCGCCAGGCCAGTCAGGAATAACGCGGATGCGAAGGTAAGGCTTTTCATAAGATTCGGCACCGTTCACTATATAACAATCCCGGCCGTTCGGAAACTCTCCATTCGAGCCCTTTTCGGTATATGATCGATGTTCGGTCATGACCAGCACAGGAGTTCTTCGAATGCCCCGTTTCTCTCGCCCGTTTCTAAAGGCAAGTTGCGCAGTTTTAGCCCTTACCGTCGTCCACGCCCAGCGCGGCAGTAACGATTGGATGACCATCGGCAACGATGTCCAACGCTCCTTTTGGCTGCGCGCCGACGGCAAAATCTCCGAGCAGACCATGCGCAAAACCGGCTTCGAGCTGCTTTGGAAAATGAAGCTGAAGAACACGACGCGCCAACAGCAGGCGCTGACGCCGCCGGCGCTTCTGGACTTCTACATCAGCTATCGCGGCTTCCGCACGCTCGGCTTCTTCGGCGGCAGCGGCGACACCACCATCGGCGTCGATACCGATCTCAATCGCCTGGAATGGCAGAACGGCGCAGGCACATCCATGGCCAAGGGCGGCACGGCCTCCTGCCCCGGTGGCATGACGTCGTCCATCACGCGGCCGACGCAATCGCCGTATCCCCCCTCTGGCGCCCGCGGCACCGGCCGAGGCAATCCCGCCAAGTCCGGCGTCGGCGAGCCCTTTGAAGGTGCCATCACGCTGAAGCAGGCCCCAACGCAACGCCCCGGCCCGCCGCCCCCGGTTGCCGCCGCCAAACCCGGCCGCCGCCAAGCCGCTCCGGCCAATCCGTTCTCCCGCACCCCGCTCTACGTCAACGCCGTCACCGGCGATGGCCTGCTCCACCAGATGTACGTCTCCAACGGCGAAGAACCCAAGCTCCCCTTGCAGTTCCTCCCCTCCGGCGCCCGCGCCGCC
>CAMDKT010000516.1 GCA_945900935.1 Candidatus Sulfopaludibacter sp. SbA3
ACCGATATAGGCAGCTTGAAGGGAACGCTTCGCCTGGATCCATTGACCTGCAAAACGCCCGAGATGGTGGACAAGGAAATCCAGATCGCCATGCTGAGCTACAACCTGGTGCGCGCGGTCATCTATCAGGCCGCTCAGCAAGCAGGGGCAGCCCCGCGAACCTTCAGTTTCACCAGAGTAAACCGCATACTCAAATTCTATGGAGCCAAGATCGAAGCCGCGACAACCGTAGAGGAAACCGAGAGACTTATCGCGTTGATGAATCACTACATCGGGCAGGCCAAACTGTACCCGCGCAAGAAAAAGCGTCCGGCCTAACCGAGAGAAATTTGGCACAGCGCGAAGGCATTCCCAAGGCGCAGTCATGACAAAAAGTATGTGGCATTTCCAGCGACTCAATCAAGGGGGACCGACGCCCCGGCCGGTCGTTCCGTGCTGCCCGGCGAGTTGTCGAGATTTGCTCTAACTACAAGTACTTCTTGTACCAGTCCAAATACCGCTGCATGCGGTCCCGCTGAAAGCTAGGCTTGGCTATCCCGTGGTTCTCGCCCGGATAAATAATCAACTGGGTATCGACACCCACGTTTCGCAGCGCCTGGTACATCTGCTCGCTGCCCAGGAGTGGAACGTTGAAGTCATTATCGCCGCAGAGGAACATCGTCGGCGTCTTGATCCGGTCCGCGTGAAGGAACGGGTAGCTCACTTTCAACCACGGCTCCAGACCCGATTTCCAGGGTGGACCGAACTCGTTGTCGTACTGGCGGATGTACTGGTCGTGGCCATAGAACGCCAACGGGAAGGCAACGCCGGCGCCGCTGGTGGCGGCCTTGAAACGGGTGGTGGTCGCGATCAGGTAGTCGGTCAGAATACCGCCGTAGCTCCAACCGCCGACACCCAGCTTTGCCGGATCGCCGATACCAGCCGCCACCACGTGGTCGACGCCGGCCAGCAGATCCAGCACTTCCTTGTTGCCCCAATCCTTGGCAATCGACACCGTATACTGCTGTCCGCGGCCGCTGGAGCCGCGATAATTTACGTTCAAAACCGCATAACCGGCTGCCGCGAACATCTGCTTCTCAAACTGAAAGCTGTGCTGATCCTGCCCGTTCGGACCGCCGTGAATGCGCAGCAACAATGGGTACTTTTTCCCGGCTTCATAGCCAACGGGTTTGGTCAACAAGCCATGGGCAACGTTCCCGTCCTTCGCTTTGAAACGTACTTCTTCCGTCACCGGCAGTGTCAACTCGGCCAGCAGCGCATCGTTATGTCCAGTCAGCTTGCGCGGCGAGCCGCCGTCGATGACGTACAAATCGCCCGGCGCGTTATCCGACGAAACCACCGCCACGGCGCACGCGCCAGCCTGGTCCCAGGCGCCTAAAACCCGTTGTCCGCTCGTCAGACGTTCGACGGCGCCGCCCGCCACCGCGGCCCTCGCCAGATACACCGACATGTCATCGGCAACCAGGAATCGCAGTGCCTTCCCGTCCCCGGTAAAATCATGCCGGGAAACGCCCCTGTCCAGCGAGGAAGTGACGATCCGCGACGCCCCGCCCTCGGCTGGGATCACCGCCAATTGCGTCATGTTGTACTCACCAAATCCGTGGTCGCTCCCTTTCAAATAGGCGATCAATTTGCCGTCGGGTGACCAGACCGGGCTGGAATCGGGCCCCGCAAACGACGTCAGCTTTCGGGGTGCCGACCCCGCCTTGGCGTCAACGACAAAAATGTCGGAAGACGGCACCCGGTCCCAATCGGAGGCGTGATTGGAGGCAAAGGCGATCTTCGTTCCGTCGGGCGACCACACCGGCCCAGCCTCGTCAAAATCCGTTGTGGTCAGCAACTCCAGCTTCTTCGTCTCCACATCGAAAAGATGAATCCGTGTCTTTTTCGTTCCGCTCAAATACCCCGCTCCGTCCCGCTTGAAAGAGTACCGGTCAATCACGATTACCCGCGGCTTCTCCCTGTCTTTTTCGTTCAATTTGGCGACGTCGTCCTCCTCGTCGCGCACCAGCACGGCCATGCGTTTGGAGTTAGGCGCCCACTCCATGGCGGAGATTCGCGCCTTGGAATCGGTGATCTGCCTCGCTTCGCCGCCGCGCCGGTCAAGCAGCCAAATCTGCGTGCCTTTGTTCTTGCCGGTCCCGGGCCGGCCCGACAGAAATGCCAAATACCGGCCATCCGGGCTCCACCGCGGTGACGTCTCCGCCTCTCTGGAGGTGGTTACGCGGACCTCTTCTTTGCCATCGAGACTGGCCATCCAGATGTCGGTGTCGCGCTTGTCGGCCACGGTGTCGACAGTGGCCAGCGTATAGGCGACCCACTTTCCGTCGGGCGAACAGCGCGGATCGGCCACGTCCTTGAACTTGTGCATGTCGTCGATCGAGAGCGGCCGCGGCGCGGCCATCAGTACGAGTGGGACCGAGAAGAGGATTAGTTTTGCGCGTGTCATAGCGGTAACAGTGATTTGAATACTATGATGTACCCTATGGCGTTCGTAATGAAATGTTTTCCGGTTGCCTTGGCCGGAGTTGTGCTGATTTCGTCCTGCGGAGGCTCAGCGCCCGAGGCAAAGAAGGCCGAAGCCCCGGCGCTCGACCCGGCCGCTGTCGCAACGATTACCGGCAAGGTGACATTTACCGGAAGCAAGTCGGCCGCGAGGACGATCAGCATGGACGCCGTCCCGGCCTGCGCCAATCAGCACAAAGGGCCTGTGCTGGTCGAAGACACTGTTGTCAACGCCAACGGGACGCTCAAGAATGTTTTCGTTTACGTAAAAGCCGGACTTCCGGCGCGGCAGTGGCCGGTGCCGGAATCCGCCGTCGCGCTCGACCAGAAGGGCTGTATTTATTCGCCGCGTGTGCTGGGAGTCATGACGGGCCAGGACCTGGAGATCACCAACAACGACCCGTCGATGCACAACGTCCATCCGCTCCCGAAGAACAACAAGGAGTGGAATACTTCCCAGGCGCCGAAGGGCGAAAAAATGAGCAAGCAGTTCGATAAAGAAGAGGTCATGGTCCCGTTCAAATGCAATGTGCACCCGTGGATGAAGGCGTATGTTGGCGTGGTCGCGCACCCGTTCTTTGCGGTGACTGCCGATGATGGAGGCTTCTCGTTGAAGGGATTGCCACCCGGGGACTACACGCTGGAAGCCTGGCACGAAAAGCTGGGTACGCAGGAGATCAAAGTGAGCGTGGCGGCGAAGGATTCAAAAGCGGCCGACTTCGCCTTCAAGAACTGACCGCGTGATTGGCGGCTAACGCGCGAAAATGTCCCGCACAGCAATCGATCCGCCCAACGCGCCGCTCTCCAACACACCCTCCACATCGTAGGCGACGGAGTAGCCGCCGGCGCGAATCACCTTGACGCTTTCGCGCCGCGGATCCACCAGCCAGAATTCCTGGCCGCCGTTGCGAAGGCAAATCTCCTCGCGATCCAGCATCTCCGTCGCGCTGTTAGACGGCGAGAGGACCTCAATGACGATCAAGGGAACACCGCGGTAATAATCGTGGTCCGCCGTCTCTTCCCATCGCGCCAGGCTGAGCACCGCCACGTCGGCCACCCATACCTCGTACTCCGGCTCGGGCCGAAACGGGAACTCCATGACCACGCCGTGCTCGGCTGCGTTCCGCGCCGCCTCCAGCAGAGTCACCAGACGTTTCTGGATTTTTGTATGTAGCATCTTGACCGGAGGGTACTCAACCAACTCCCCATGGTGGAGTTCCTGGCGAATTCCGCCAGACCGCTGGGGCAGGCTGGCAAACTCGGCCACGCTGAGAAGACTACTCACAAACGCCATGCGATCATCCTACCCCGCCAGCAAGCTAACAAACAATACGAAGCCAAATATCCTCTTCGTGAATCTCCCTCGGCGGAATGCCATTCGCGGTTAAAGCGTTAACGACGCGCTCCCCATGCCGCGGCGGCACCCCGCTAATAATCACCCGCCCGCCCGGCCGCAACACGCGCCGCATCTCCGCCGCGTGATTGGCAATCGTCTCCGCATTCAAATTCGCCAACAATAAATCCACCGATCCATCGCGAACAGATCGTATCGAGCCCACAAATAACCCCACTTCGGAAGGCAAATCCTCCCGCGCCGCCAGCACCGAGTCCAAATCAATATCCGCCGCGCAAACCGCCTTCGCACCCAGCGCATGGGCCGCCAACGCCAAAATCCCCGACCCCGTCCCGAAGTCAAAGACAACATCGGAAACCAGCAACTCGCGCTCCAACGCTTCCAAACAAAGCTGCGTCGTCAGATCCGCTCCCGTCCCAAATCCCACTCCCGGATTGATCACCAGCCGCACACGCCCCGATGGCGTCGCGTCTTCATTCCACGGCGGAACCACCCAAAATCGTTCCCCGACAGTTCGCCCCGGCCACGCCGCGCGCGTCTCCGCCGCCCAATCAATATCGGGCTCCTCTTCCCACTGCGCGCCGTAGGCCGCATAAGCGGCGGCCTCAAACGAAGACTCAAAAAACGCCCGCAATTCCACGCGATTCGCGTTCAAATCCACTTCGGTAATGCCTTGGGTTCCGTCCTCCCACAAAGCCGCCACCAATTCGTCCTTCTGATCCGTCCCGCACTGCAGCCGTAATGAAACCATGTCTTTTTATGATAATGGCAGCATGTCTCTCTCCATCGAATTAACGGCGCTCTTCAGTCGCGACCTCGAACGCGTCGCCCAGGAAGTCGCCGCGTTCCCTTCCGACGAAGCGCTCTGGCAAACAAAGTCCGGCGTCACCAACTC
>CAMDKT010000517.1 GCA_945900935.1 Candidatus Sulfopaludibacter sp. SbA3
CGCCAGAACACACGGCGACATCTGGCTGATGTCCACGCCGCGCCGTCCCGCGGGCTTTTTCTACAACGTCTGGCACAGCGACGACGCCCGCTGGCACAGAATCTTCTCACCGGTCTCCGACTGCCCGGACATCGACCCGGACTTCCTCGAAATGCAAAAGCGCGCCGACGAAGTCAAATACAACCAGGACTTCCTGTGCATGTTCCAGCAACCGGCCGACCGGCTCTTCAGCATCGAACTGCTCGACGAAATGAACAGGTTCTAACCCGTCCGCCGCCCGAAGGCGTTACCGAGCCGTGACCGTCAGGGAGCGGTCCCCGCCGCAAACCCGATCTTGGGAAACCATCGTCGGAAATCCGGAAATGTTCTTTGAAAATTGAATATAAATAAGATGCCAGGCCACCGCTCGCCTACCCGAATTGTCTTCAAAATCGGGTAGGCGGGGTTTAGGGAATCCGTTAACCGCCTGCCCCCCATTGTCATCCACGGGGCGAAGGCCCCCACAGCGCTTCATCCAAACCGACGCCGCCATCAACCCCCGCAACTCCGGCGGCTCCCTCCTCAACATCCACGGCGAAATCATCGGCGTCAACACAGCCATCGCCACCCAATCCGGCGGCTATCAGTGCATCGGCTTCGCCCTCCCCGCCAACCAGATGGTCGCGCCAAGCGCGGCTCCATCGGCATCTCCTGGAACAAGTACGAAAAGTCGGAAGTCCTCAAAGCGGCCGGTGTAGCCAACGGCGTTCTCGTCACCACCGTCACCGCCAAAGGCCCCGCCGAAAAGGCTGGCCTCCGCGCCGAGGACGTCATCATCGCCATCAACGGCAAGAGCATCAAGAACGGCGATGAACTGGTCGCCATCGTCGCCGAAACCCCTGTCGACACGAACGTCAAAATCACCGTCGACCGCGGCGGCAAGAAGCTCGACATGACCGTCCTCGTCCAGGACCGCGTCGAAGTTTTCAAGGATGACGAACGCTTCGCCCGTCATCGCGACGAGATCGAAATCCCCACCAAAGTCGAAGGCTCCCCCGCCAAGTTCGGCATCTACGTCACCAGGGTTGAGGAAAACTCCTTCGCCGCCGAAATCGGCATCCAGGAGAAGGACGTCATCATAAGCGTCAACCGCCAGCCGGTGACATCGCTCGACGATCTCCGCAAAGCGCAAAGCACGCTAAAATCCGGCGACGCCGTGGCCTTCCGCGTCATGCGCCCCCTGCCCGCCGCCGCTAACCACAAATCGGACGAAGCGCCGTACCAGACGTTCTTCGCCGCCGGCACCTTGCCTGAAAAGGAATAGGCAACCTGCAATACTAGAGGGGAGATCTCGCCGCGAAAATGGAAGTAACCGATGGCTCTCGATAGCAAGACTGAACGCCTTCAAGTTCACGCGCTGCTTGATCTGCTCCCGCCAGTCAAGTTAGGCGCAGTCCGTAATCTGCTCGAACTCATGATCGATGTTGAAGATGACGACGAACTCACAGTGGACGACCGCGCCGCCATCCGAGCCGGTCTGGCGTCCCTCGACAAGAACGGCGGTGTCTCGATGGAGACGGTACTCGCCGACTTCGGCCTAACTTTGGACAGCTTTGAGAAGTTGACCATTTCAGAAGTCGGGGGACCCGTCGTCGAACGCAATGGCTAGACAGGTGATCTGGTCCACTGAAGCCCGTGCCGACATTAGAGCGATTGACCGAGACACCGCTTTGCGCCTCCTCAAGGCACTCGACCGGTTCCTCAAAACCGACGCAGGCGACGTCAAGCAGTTACAAGGCTTCAGCCCGCCATTGCTTCGCCTCCGCACCGGGGATTGGCGGTTCATCTTTCGCCATCAAGGCGAGGATGCAATCGAAGTCGTCCGAGTCCGCAACCGCCGCGACGCCTACCGCTAACTTGCTTGAAGACAAGCGGCCCCGCGAGCCAGCCCTGGCCGCGCGAACTGCCTCGCCCGTCCGCCAGAGCGATCACGGATCGAAATTCGCGTTCCTCGCTGCCCTTTTCTCGGCGTGTAACCTTCCGCGTCATGCTGGCCGCCGTATTCCTAATTCTCACCGGCGCCCAATCCTGCTCGCCGCGCTCTTCATCTACAGCTTCGGCCGCGGCATCTACGACTGCAACGTCATGCCCGTCCTGTGCGATGTCGTCAAGGAAGATCAGCGCTCCACCGCCTATAAGCCTCCTCAACTTCGCGGGAATCTTCGTAGGCGGTCTCGCCGGCACCCTCCTCGGCGCGGGCGTTATCATCCTTCCCAGCGCCGCGCTGCTGGCCAGCATTCCGACGCCTTCCCCATTGATCACTCCCACGGATTGAAAAGCGTTACTCCCATGTCCTCGTAGTCCCGAACATTTCGCGTCACGAGAATGAGGCCGTGCGTCAACGCACTGGCTCCAAGGATGGAGTTCTACTACCCGACGGGGCCTTCCCTTCGCGCCCCGTTTGCCGGCTCCGCTGACCGAACGCGCCGGTGTCCGCAAGTCTCGTGTTGGCGGTTGGCGTATCCTGTTCTTGGTCGACCGCGATCCGAGAGTGCCCACCGTCCTAACCGTGGATACCCGCGGACAGGTCTACAAGCCCTCCCCGCCAAGCAGATAGTCGCGCCAAGCGCCGCTCCATCGGCATTTCCTGGAACAAGTGCGATTTGCCTAACCAAAAAACAACCGCATCACCGTCCAATACAACCCCGCCGCCATTATCGCCACCGACCCCCAGCGCACCACTAACTCCCGCCGTCCCACCCATCCCAACAACGGCACAACCAAAATCACTATCCCTAACTGGCCGATCTCCACGCCGATATTGAACCCCGCCAACGCCCATCCCAGCACCTCGGCAGGCAACCCAACTTCCCCCAACGCCCCGGCAAATCCGAACCCGTGTACCAACCCGAAACCCGCCGCATACATCGCCCGAATCCCTACCCGGCTCACGCCCGAGGACAACAAATTCTCGCCCGCCGCCGCCACTATCGACAACGCGATCACCCCCTCCACCAGCCACGGAACCGGCCGCACTAATCCCAAAACCGCCAGCGCCAAAGTAACCGAATGCGCCAATGTGAAAGCCGTAATCACGCCCAATAAGGATCGCCATCGCCCGCCCGGCAGCAGCAGTGCCAGCAGGAACGCAATATGGTCCAAGCCAAACAAAATGTGCTCGACGCCAATCGGCACAAACCGGCGTAGCGCCGACGATCCGTTCTCGCCCAACACGACCGGCGTCGAAGTTGCCGACAGGACAGCTTCCCCCGCCGGCTTGCCGTCCCGCATCAACGTCACCAAGGTCCGGTCCGCCTCATCTTCGGGAAACAACGGCGCGTCTATCACAATCGATCCCGGCACGCCGTCCCGCGAGGCCTCCCACGCCACAACCCCATTCGGCGTTGCCGCCAACACCTGCCCGGCTGCTGAAAAATACGCCCCGTCCATCCGCAGACGCAACCGCTTGGATAACTCCGCCCCCGCGTCCCGCCCTTGCAACTGCTGCTCATGCGCCTGCACACGGACATGCGTCCGCCCATCGGCAATTCGAACTTGCACCCCCGTCACTCCCAGGTCATGCGCGGAAAGAACCAAACCACACAGCAGGAAAAACCTCATCCCAGCACCACCCAGCAAAACAGCGCGCCAACAACCATCATCGAAAACCCCCAGGCCAATAACTGGTTAAACAACAGCCGGCTCGCATCCCCCGCCGGCATGCCCGCAATGCACAACGCCCCGATGGTCGACAGCGGCGAGACATCCACCAAATGCCCGGCCACATTCATCGTCTCCGCCAAACCTAAGCCCGAAGCCAATCCCAGCTTCGCCGCCAGTCCTGGCACCAATGGCAGAAACGCCGGCAAGACAACGCCCGAAGTACTTGAATAGGCCGAGATCAATCCCACCATCACCGCCACGAATGGAATCACCGTGACCGGAGTCGCTACCCGCGCCAGCAGTCCCGTGAAGAGATCCAAACCGCTCGTTTTCTCCAGCAAACTAATCAGGACGCTCACGCCACACACCATAATAATGGTGCCCCATGGCACCCGCCGGATCGCTTCGTCCTCATCCGCCGCCCGCAACAAACTCAATAAAACCGCCCCTGCGAACGCCGCCATCCCAATTTGCATTCGGCCAAACACAACTCCCAAAACCAGCGCCGCGATCACTCCCAAAGTCAGCCAATGCGCCCGCTCCAACGGAGCCTTCTCCACCTCCGCTCCATCGGTCGCCGGTTCGCGCAACAACCGCAATCCTCCAAACAAAAAGTAGCCCGCAAACGCCACCAAAGCATGAGCCGAAAGGTTCAGCCACCATGTCCACAGCTCCATCCCGGGAAGCCCAATTTTCTCCATCAACCCTGCCACGATCAACCCCGTCGGAGCCAACGGCGACAACGAACTCGCGTTGGCCCCGTTGCCAACCATGATCGCCATCAAAAACGGCGAAATCCGCATCCGCAATGCCGTCCCCATCGCCACCGGAGCCAGCAGCCCAGTGGTCGCTATGTTTCCCGGCCCGCATGTCCCCAGCACCGCCGCCAACACAAAAAACAACACAGGCACCAGCCCCGCGCGTCCCCGGCAAAGCCGCACGGCGTTCTGAGCCACGCGCTGCAACGTCCCATTTACACCCGCCTGCGCGAACAGCAGCGTCACCCCGGTCAGCGTCAAAAACAGGTCCACCGGAAACCCGGCCGCCACCGTTTTCACCGGCAGCCCGACAACATAAACTCCAATCACCCAAGCCAGCGCCATCGCCAACA
>CAMDKT010000518.1 GCA_945900935.1 Candidatus Sulfopaludibacter sp. SbA3
GTGTGGTCCTACCCCGGAACGACATCGCTTGCGCCGTCGTCCATCTACAGTTCACCGCGGGCGGGGACCGCATTTCTAAAGGGGCTGGCGCATTCGCTGCTTCGCCAGGGCTTTCGGCGACAAGTCTATATTTCCGCCAGCCACGGCCCAGCGCCGCTGACCGTCGGCACCCTGGTCCGCGAGTTTTTTGAAGAGACGCGCGTCCCGATCCTGTACATCAACATGGACACTTATCTGCCCCGGCTGCAGCTTACGGCGGAGCAGCGATCCCGCACGTTATACGGCGCCCATTCGATCGCGGGCTATTTGGAAGATCTGCCGCTTCGCGGGGACTACGGGCCAAAGGAGTCCGGCCCGGCCGCGTCGATTCCTGCCAACGACGGGTTGACCGCGCTGGGCAAATTGGGCTTCGCCGGCAGCCTTACGCTGGGCTCGTGGGTTCCCGACGTCATGTCCCATGGCGGCGACAGCGATCTGCCCGCCACCGCGGCCGACCGCGCCGCGTGGGCCAGGCAAGGCGAAGAACAGCTTCGCGTTATCGTCAAACGAATGCGCATCCCGGAGGCGATGGACGCCCTTCGCAAGCATGACCGGTATACGCAGGAAATCATCGTCCCCAAGTTCTTTCATACAAAACCATGAAACGCCGTCACCTCGCCCTTCTATTCGCCTCGCTGCAATCCCGCGCGCAGAGCCCGGCCCTGCCATCGAAAACCTACAAGTACGAAGACCTGCCGGTTCGTCCGAGCGGCAACGGGCAGAACAAATCTCGCCCGGTTCTCGACGGCAAAACGCACAGCGGTTTTCGGGTGGAAATGCATGAGACCGAGCTGGGAGCGGGGTTGGCGCCGCATCCGCCGCATAAGCATGTTCACGAGGAGATGGTGATCGTTAACGAGGGGACGCTGGAAGTCACGATTGGCACGGCCGTTTCCACGCTTGGCGCTGGATCGGTGGCCTATATCGAATCCAACATGGAACACGGCTGGCGGAACACGGGCAAAACGCGCGCCCGATACTATGTGCTAACGCTTCGCGGATAGACTAATTAAGTGCAATCGGACACAGCCGCCGTTCGCGGTGGAGAACAGCTCGATGTTGTCAATCTTGCCGCGTATCTTGGCGAGCCGGTGAGCGTTGAACAGTTTCCGGGCGGGCATTCGAACCTTACGTATTTGGTGAAGGGCGCGGCGCGGGAGTGGGTGCTGCGGCGCGCGCCTATTGGCACTATCGCTCCCAAGGCTCACGATATGGTTCGGGAGTTTCGTGTCCTCGCGGCGGTTCATCCGCATTTTCCCGAGGCTCCGAAAGTGTTTCAACTTTGCGAGGACCCGGCTGTGATCGGGGCGACCTTCTTCCTGATGGAACGGCGGCATGGCTTCATTCTGCGCGATGCAATTCCGGGAGAACTCGCTGCCAGTCCAGCGCAGATCAGCGAACTTTTCACGGACTGCCTGGCGCGCCTCCACGCCATTCCGTTAATCGATGGCCTGGAGAAAATCGGCAAGCCGGAAGGCTTCGTGGAGCGTCAAGTCAACGGCTGGGCGGAACGGTGGAGACGCGCGCAGACTCGCGTCGTTCCGGAGATGGACGGCGTCATCAAATGGCTGGAAACCAACCTGTCGCCAAGCGGCGCGCCCGCAATTGTTCATAACGACTATAAGCTCGACAACATGATGTTGGGCACCAATGTGATCACGGCGGTTCTTGACTGGGAAATGACGACGATTGGCGATCCGCTGGTCGATCTCGGCACGACGCTTTCGTATTGGTGCTGGGTCAATCGGCCGGGCGTGCGAACCGCCGGGGTTCCCGCGCTAACGCTCGAACCCGGCTGGTACAGCCGTCAGCAGCTCATCGAAAGATACGCCGCGCAAACGGGCCGTGATGTGACGAACATCGCTTATTACGAGGTACTCGGCGTGTTCAAACTGGCGGTGATCGTGCAGCAAATCTACCTTCGCTTTCATCTCGGTCAGACTTCGGACCGGCGCTTCGAAGACTTTGGCGAACGAGCGGCCGCCCTTGTCAAACTGGCGGCCTCCCTGACATGAGCCGCGTCTATCTCATCCGCCACGGACAAGCCGGAACACGGCATCATTACGACACTTTGTCCGAACTCGGCCGGCGGCAGGCGCGGCTGCTCGGAGAGTATTTCGCGGGGCAGGGATTTCAATTTCAGGCGGCATTTTGCGGCGGGATGGAGCGTCAAAAGCAGACTGCGGCGCAAGTGGCCGCGGCGTATGCGGAGGCGGGGCTGGACTTTCCGGAAATGCAAACGCACGACGCGTGGCGCGAGTTCGATCTCGATCATATCTATCGGGCCATGGCTCCTCAATTGTGCGACGACGACGAGGAATTTAAGGTCGAGTACGGAGTCATGCGGGAGCAGGCGCGCGCGAGTGAAAGTGCTGAAGTCCACCGGCGATGGACTCCTTGCGACAGGAAGATTGTAGAGGCGTGGCTCCATGCCAAGTATCCTTACGACGGCGAATCCTGGGCGGCCTTTCAGTCGCGTGTGGCCACAGCGCCAATGGCGGGGCAGGAGGCCAATATCGCCGTGTTCACTTCGGCCACGCCGACGGCAATCTGGGCCGGCCGCGCGCTGGACATACACGACGCGCGCGCGCTTCGCATCGCCGGTGTGCTGCATAATACTTCCATCACCGTTCTGCGCGTGCGCGGCGATGAAATACAGCTTTTCAGCATGAACGAAATCCCCCATCTTACCCGGCCCGAATGGAGAACACACCGATGAGTTATGAGCAGATTCTTTTTACTATTTCCGAACGAATTGCGACCATCACTTTACACCGCCCGGAAAAACTGAACGCATGGACCGGGTGGATGGAGGCGGAAGTACGCGCCGCGATTGCCGAAGCCGAGGCTGATCCGGATGTTCGCGTGATCATCCTCACCGGTTCCGGGCGAGGCTTCTGCGCGGGGGCGGATATGTCGCTGTTGCAAGGGATCGCTGACGCAGGCGAGGCTCCGGCCGCGCTGGGCCACCACGCCCCGGCGGCGACGAACGAAAATGTTCGAGCCGATTTCCAGCGCGAATACTCCTACTTTCCGTCGTTGTCGAAGCCTGTGATCGCCGCCATCAATGGCCCCGCCGTGGGGCTGGGCTTGATTCTGTCGCTGTACTGCGACCTGCGCTTTGCTTCGTCGGAGGCGAAGTTCGGCACGGCGTTTGCGCGGCGCGGCTTGATTGCGGAGTACGGCATGGCGTGGATGCTGCCGAGGCTGATTGGTCATGCCAATGCGCTTGACCTGTTATTCTCGGCGCGCATAATCGAGGCGGACGAGGCGGCGAGAATGGGACTCGTCAGCCGCGTTATTCCTGCTGCGAATTTCATGCCCGCCGTTCGCGCTTACGCCCTGGAACTGGCAAACAACGTGTCGCCGCGCTCCATGACCGTGATCAAGCAGCAGGTTTATAACGCCATGTTTCAGTCACTGGAAGAGGCGACGCTTGCTTCGGAAGCGGCAATGCTTGCCAGCCTTCGTTCGGACGACTTTAGAGAAGGCGTGGCGCATTTCGTCGAAAAACGCGCGCCCCATTTTACAGGGAAATAATTCATGCACTTCGATTTCACGCCTAAAGTGCAGGACTTGCGGGAACGCCTCCAAGCGTTCATGGACCAGCACGTTTACCCGAACGAAAAACTGTTTCACGAACAGGTGGAGCAGGATCGCTGGCGGCCGGTTCCGATCATCGAAGAGTTGAAGCCGAAGGCGCGCGCCGCGGGCCTTTGGAATCTCTTTCTGCCGCACAGCGCCAATGGCGCGGGGCTGACGAATCTGGAATACGCCCCGCTTTGCGAGATCATGGGGCGCGTCCATTTCGCGCCTGAGGTTTTCAACTGTTCTGCGCCCGACACGGGCAATATGGAAGTGATTGAGCGCTACGGAACGGAAGAGCATAAACAGCGCTGGCTGACGCCTTTACTCAACGGGGAAATTCGGAGTTGCTTCGCGATGACCGAGCCGGCTGTCGCTTCTTCCGACGCGACGAATATCGAAGCGTCGATCCAGCGCGAGGGTGACGAGTACGTGATCAACGGCCGCAAGTGGTGGACCTCCGGGGCAGGAGATCCGCGCTGTAGAATCGCCATTTTCATGGGAAAAACGGATGTTTCGGCTCCCAGGCACAAACAGCAGTCGATGATTTTGGTTCCGATGGATTCACCGGGCGTGAAAGTGGAAAGGCTGCTCACTGTCTTTGGCTATGACCATGCGCCGCACGGGCACGGCGAGGTTGTTTTCGACAATGTGCGGGTGCCCGCGGCGAATCTGTTATTGGGCGAAGGACGGGGCTTCGAGATTGCTCAGGGCCGTTTGGGGCCAGGCCGGATTCACCACTGCATGCGCCTGATCGGCGTTGGAGAAAGGGCGCTGGAGATGATGTGCCTCCGCGTCAAAACGCGAACGGCATTTGGCAGGACGATTGCGGAGCAGGGGACGATTCGCGCGCATATTGCGCAGTCCCGATTGGAACTGGAGCAGGCGCGGCTACTGGTGCTGAAGGCCGCATACCTGATGGATACTGTGGGAAATAAAGTGGCACGGGCGGAGATCGCGATGATCAAGGTGATCGCGCCGAACCTGGCGTTGCACATCATCGATCGCGCCATTCAGGCGCACGGCGGCGCCGGCGTTTCAGGCGATTTTGAACTGGCCGCCATGTGGGCGAACGCGCGCACGCTTCGTCTGGCCGATGGGCCAGACGAAGTCCATTTGGAGGCGATC
>CAMDKT010000519.1 GCA_945900935.1 Candidatus Sulfopaludibacter sp. SbA3
AAATCAACGGGAATTCTGATAAGCGCTCCTCGTCCGTTGTTCGCCCAGCCCGCCCCTATTCGGTTCTGCAGGACAAATACGGCATCGCTATCGACAATGTTCCAAACAAAACCCTGAGACACTTCCGCTGTGGACGCGATAGCCTCGACCGAAGCGAAACCTATCTTCTTTCTTCCGTTGATGTCAACCCTATCCTTCATTGCACGCATCAAGGCCCCAATTCTCCGATTGAAGTAATCACTAGATAGTTGACCACTAGCCTCCATCGCGGCTAACCAACCATGGCTTGTAAGATGAAAATGGCCACCGCCCCCGAAATACCTACTGATCTTGATTAAGTATTTCATTTCGAGCGCTGACCAAGTCGTGGGCAAGATGTTATCAAATGGCGGGCTGCCAAGTTGAAACAGAACCCGGTTTACGCCCCGGTCGCCTAGCTCAGTCAACATTACTTCTAGCGCCTTGGCTAAATCCTCTAAACGCTTCCCGCGTGATAGTGTCATCGGTTTGTCAGCGACGATAGCCCATCGTGAACCTTGTTGCAAATCCTCCACTCTCTAAGTGGCAGCGCTGAAACCAACACAGGAAGCGGAGGGACTCCAATCAGTCTACCCTGAAACGAACTCACCCAGTAAATTTGTGGGGATGCATGCTCGAAGCGGCTGGACCAAGCGGCGCGGCCCTGCGTTCTACGAAAGCTTCTATACCTTTCCGAGGGTTGGCTATTGCGCCGTCTACGAGCTTGGATCCGGATGATGTAATTTTGGAGGGCCAGCGGGACATTACTTCGGATCGAGCAGCTTTTTCTTTGCGAGTTGGAATTCTTCCGCAGTCAAGAGGCCGCGGTCCATCAGAGCGGCCAATTCCTGTATCTTTTCAACGAAGTCTGTGCCGCTGGCCGGAGCTGCTGGCGCTCGTGTGGGCGCGGCGGCTACGTGTGGGCGTAATCCTATCTGGCTTTTGACAAATGAAATCAACCGCTCCGGCTGACCTTTGTTCATCATGGTGACTCGCGCACGGTTGGAAGATGCGACGAAAGTAGCGCTGTGTCCCTGAAGCCCTTTACCGATCTCAATGGAGGACATTGCCGAATATGGAATCTCCTTAAGTTCATAGCCGCCAAACATTTTCGAGCAATAGATTAGAAGCCTCTTATCGGTCGCTAAAATAACCGCGTTTCTTTTCGCTTCCTTGCCAAGTATTGTGGATTCAACCAAGCCGGAGGAATAGAATTTCGCGAATTCACCTGATTGTAAATGCTCCGCCGCCTTTCCCGCCTCGACTCCCCACTCCGCGCCTAAGGAAGCTGCGGTTGGCTCACCTCCAAATCTGGTCCCGCACTCACCACAATGGCGGTAACTGTCCTCCCAGCACATCCGGCACTTCGGACATTCTTTCATCGCTCAATTACCGATTGCAGATAGTTCATGCGGCGATGATACCGCACTGGGCAACCGCCTCGTCATAGTGGGATGCGTCCTCGTGGGGGCGGTGGTTGGCATTCGCAAGCAGCGGGTCGGCGTGGCCATGGTGAGAAACGCCGCACTGCACCTTGCGTTCGGGAGCCGCGATCGTGGGTTGACGGGAGATTGGGACTCTTAGTTATTATGCAGTCTGGCGCCGACGATCCGTAAGTTATTGAAAGACCTGATCGAGAGGCACAATGGTGATCTGCTCCGGTTTCCAACCGAGCTTCTTAGTGGAAACAATCTTGTCTTCTTCCAGGATGTCGCCGGGTTTTGAAGCGTTGTATTTCATCGGCGAGGGGGCGTCGGCCAGCAATTGCTTTTTCAAATCCTCGGCGTTATCGGTGATGGCCACAATCTGCAGGCGGTCCTTGCGCAGGTGCTTACGAATGGCCTTCTGAACGTCCTCGTGCTTCAGCTTTTTCAGCGCGGCTTGGAGATAAGAAGTGTATTCGGGAATGCCGTAGGCTTTGCTGTCGATGGCGTAGCCGAGTTCGGCGCTCTTGGTCTTCATCAACAGGTTCACGTTGAGCGCCAGGAAGTCGCGAGTGGCTTCAAAATCGGCCTCGGTGATCCCCTTGCCGAGCAAGCGTTCGAGCTCGAACAAGCTCAGGCGCAAAGCGAAGTGCGCCGTTGGCGGCTCCACCGGGCGAATCCAAATCTGGAAGATCTGGCTGCGGCGAAATAGGTTGGGATCGGGCTCGAACTGGAACATGCCGTTAGGAAAATACTCGATGTAGGAGTAGTCCCCGTAATTGAGTCCGCGGATCTCGCGCATGCGCTGGTAGAGGTTCCCGCCGCTGGAACGGTGCGGTCCGAACCAGGTATTGGCTAGCAGAAGCGCGGGAAAATCGGGATGGTTGCGGGTGACGTCGATCAGGAAGCCGAGGGAGTAGGCGACGGCGCGCGTCTTCTTCTGCACGATAGTGACTTGGGTGGTTTTCAACGGCGCGAGCGGGGGCAGTTTGACGGTGGACGGCTTGCCCTTGGGCAACGCGGAAAAGTCTCTCCGCATCCGTTCCACGAAGTCCTTCGGGTAGTTGCCGGCGATGCCGATGGTGAGATTCGCCTTGTTCAAATGGGCCTTGTAGAAGGCTTGCAGGTCGGCCATGGATAAGGCGTCAATGGCGGTCAAATTCCCGAGGCTCAGATGCTCATACGGATGGCCTTTGTAGAGGAGGCTATACAGAACTTCTTTGCCGAGTTCTTCATCATTGTTTTCGCGGAGCGAGAGTCGCACGGCATTTTTCAGATCGTCGCGGACCCGCTTCAAATCGTCTTCCCGCCAGCCGGGCGTGAGCAAAGCATCGCGAAGAATTCCGTAGAAACCCTCCAGGTTTTCGACATGCGTTGCGCCGCTGAAGACGATCATCTCCTTGTCAACCTGATCACTCAACCGGGCCGCCATCGGGTACACCGCGTCGAGCACCTGCTGATACGTCATGGTCTTGGTGCCGCCGCCGGTAAGCATGGACGCGGTCAGCGCGGCCGCGCCCGCCTTGCCCTTCGGATCGTTGGCGGACCCGGCTCGAAACACAATGCGGAATTGAATCAGCGGCGATTGACCAGGCATCGCCACCACGTCCATGGCGGGCAAATAAGCAGACATGAGGAGTAAGGAAATCGCGATCTTCATTTGGTTTTCGGTCCCGAGAGCGTCACGACGGCGCGGCCATTTTCAACGAAGTATTTCCGCGCCGCGTCGCGCAAATCTTCCGGCGTGATCTGCTCATACATCGCATAAAGCCGATTCAACGTTTCCGGGCTGCGGCGCAACGCAATGGCACTGGCCAAAGCGCCCGCAATCGCCTCGCTGTTGTCCATCGATAGCGCGAAGCGGTAACGCAAATTCTTCTTCACCGCGTCGAGCTTCTTCGTATCCGCCAACGTGTCCTTGAAGCCATTCAATGTGGAGACGATGGACTCGGCGATGCTGTCGACATCCTTATCCGCCTTCACGCGCGAGAAGACGGTGAACAGATACGGATCGACGCGCGCCGCCGCGCCGCCGCTCAAAACATCCACCTTTTGCTCCTGAATGACCAAACGCTGATAGGCCGGCGAAGTGGAGCCGAAAGCGAGCGCGGAGATCAGGTCTAGCGCCGCCGTGTCCTTTCCGGAGTCTGTATACGCAGGCACTTTGTAGGCGACGGCGAGCCAGGGCAGCGTGGGCACGGGCCAATCGACATGGCCCTTGCGCTCGCCCGTTTGCGGCGGTTCCGCCGGAATAGCGGCGGCATAATTTCCGCGCTTCCATCCGCCCCAATGCTTCTCCACCAGTGCTTTTACTTCATCGGGCTTGATATCGCCAACGACAAGAATCGAGGTATATTCCGGGCGATAAAACCGGTCGAAAAACTGCCGGGAATAGGCGTATTGATCGGGCATCGATTTGATATCGGCCAGAAAGCCCATGGTGGTGTGTTTATAGGTATGCGCGTCGAAGGCGGTGTCCCGGAGTTTCTCGCTGAGCTTGGAAGTGGGAGCGGTGGAGTTCTTGTTGTACTCGCCGTTGACGGCCAGCGCCTCCGTGCGGAAGAGCGCTTCACTGTAGTCCAGATTCTGGAAACGGTCCGCTTCCAATTCAAGAATCGAAGCCAGGCCGGGCTTCGAAAACGTCGCGTGATACGCGGTCAGATCATCACTGGTAAAAGCGTTTGTGGCGGCACCGGCGGCCTTCATGGTTGCTTCCCATTTCTGCGGCGGGTTCTTCTTCGTTCCGCGAAACATGACGTGTTCAAAGAAATGGGCGAAGCCGCTTTTGCCGGCCTCCACTTCGTTGCGCGAGCCCACGTTGACGATGATGTAGAGCGCGACGATGTTCGGGTAGTCCGTAGGCACGGTGAACAGGCGCAGGCCATTTGGAAAGTCGTGCTGTTGATACGGATAGTCGAAAATCTTGCGGGGCTCGGCGGCGGTCAGCATGGTAGTGGCCAGCAAGAAGGCAAAAAAGGGGCGGCGCATTCTGATTCCATTCTAGGCCCAAGGGGTGAGCGGAGGCGAGGGAAAGGGGCCGCGGGCTTGTTCCAAGTGGCAGCCTACGGCGAGTAGCGTCTCTTCTTCATACGGGCGGCCAATCAACTGGATGCCAACGGGAAGGCCTTCGGCCGTGAAACCGAATGGCAGCACGAGCGCGGGAAATCCGTACAGATTCCAGGGCGTCGCCGCGGCCATGGTTTCGATGAACGGACCGGGCCGCTCCCGCTTTCGCCACGCGGGAATGGCGCAGGGCGGGCCGATCAGCACTGACACATCGGCCATTTGCCGTAGCATTTCGATGCGCATC
>CAMDKT010000520.1 GCA_945900935.1 Candidatus Sulfopaludibacter sp. SbA3
GTGAGGACGGGGAGGTTGGCTTTGTGGGCATCCTCGACGATGGCCTTGAGAGTTTCCAGCTCCATGCTGGTCATGTCGGGGGCCTGGGCGTAGCGCCAGCCGTCGGTGAAGACCTTGATAATGTCGGGCTTGTAGGGCAGGACGCGGGCCATGGCGGCATGGGCTTGGCGGGGAGTCAGGACCTCGTTGGTGAAGAGGTCGCCGCGGCCGCCTTCAACGCCGTGGCCGCCGGGAGTGGAGAAGCGGGCCGCGAAATGGACGCGGGGGCCTTGCCACTTGCCTTCGGCGAGGAGGCGGCGGATGGGCTCGTAGGTCTCGGGGTAAGTGCCGAAGTCGGCCAGGGACGTGACGCCGGCGCGGAGGTAGGCCTTGAGGTTCTTGCCCCAGTCTTGCGGGGAGCCGCCGACGGTGGCGTAGGGGACGTGCGTGTGGAGATCGAAGAGGCCGGGGAGGATGGACTGGCCTTGGGCGTCAACGATAGCGGCGCCGGGCGGAGCTTTCAGGTTGGGGCCGATGGCGACGATGCGGCCGTTGTCAATGAGGAGGTCGGCTTGGCGGACGGCGGTGTCGATGAGCGTGCCGCCGCGGATGAGGATGGGCTGGGCGGCGGCGGCGAGGCTGAGGAGGAGGAGCGGAAGTTTCACTTCATTCAGGATGGCGCAAATAAACCGGCGCGGAAAGTGTGAATGGAACTGGTCGTTCCTGCCGATACACTAGTAGTAGCCGTTCATGCACTCTCTGTCGCGATTCATTCCGGAACTCATTGCCATTAGCTTGACGCTGCTATGTCACCGGGTGTTGCTGGGCTGGTTTCCGTGGGCGCGGCGCTGGCTGGCGGTGAGCGCGGCGGCGGCGGTGTGCGGGCTGCTGCTCAATGTGCCGCAGTTTTCGCGGTTGCTGCCGGCGGGCCCCATGTTTACATGGGGGCGCGGCGCTGCTATTTTCTGGGCACTATTGGTCTGCGGGACCACGGCGGCGTTGGCCGTATCGCGGCGAATGGGGCGACGGGGGCCGCCAGTGAATTTATCTCGGCGTGCCGTTTTGCAGGTGGCTCAGGCGGCGGTCGTGGCGGCCCCGGCATTGGCCTTGGGCTATGGTACGTTCGTTGAGCGCCGGCGGTTTACGCCGTTGGAAGTCGACATTCGGATCCCAGGGCTTCCCAAAGATCTGGACGGGATCCGAATTGCGCAATTGAGCGATATCCATCTGAGCAGTTTTCTTTCTGCCGAGGAGCTCTCGGCGGCGGTGGACATGGCAAATAGCTTCCGGCCGCATTTGGCGGTTGTAACCGGGGATCTAATTACGCAGGAGGGCGATCCGCTGGATGCGTGTATCCGGGAATTGGGCCGGCTGCGCGCGGAGGCCGGGATCTATGGCTGTCTTGGCAACCATGAGATCTACGCCAACTGCGAGGCGTACACGGCGGAACAGGCGGCGCGGCGCGGCTTGCGGTTTCTGCGCGGCGAGGCGCGGACTTTACGGTTTGGCCAAGCGCGGCTGCGGCTGGCCGGCGTAGACTACCAAAAAATGCACAGCCCGTATTTGCAGGGCGCGGAGGCGTTGCTGGAGCCCGATACGTTCCAGGTTTTGCTGTCGCACAATCCCGATGTTTTCGACACGGCGGCGGCGCAGGGATGGGACCTTATTTTGGCCGGTCACACACACGGAGGTCAAGTCACGGTAGAGTATCTGAATCAGCAATTGAATTTGGCCAGGTTTTTTACCCCGTACGTGTACGGGCATTACGAGAAGGAGAAATCGCATCTCTACGTTACGCGCGGCATTGGCACAGTGGGTGTGCCGATCCGTATAGGCGCGGCGCCAGAGGTAGCATTGGTTCGCTTGTGCGCTATTTAATAGTCAGTGACATCCATGCCAACTTAGAAGGCCTCCGCGCCGTGCTTGCGGCGAATGCGGGCTTGTACGACCAGATCCTCTGTTGCGGGGATTTCGTGGATTACTGCGCGAACCCGAACGAAGTTTGCGACTGGGCGCGGGAAAACTGCGAAGTCGTCATCCGGGGGAACCACGACAAGGCCTGTTGCGGGCTGGACGATACCGACGACTACAACCCGCTGGCGCAGGCGGCGGTGAAGTGGACGATGGGCCAATTGACGCCGGAGAACCTGGAGTGGCTGCGGCTGTTGCCGCAGGGTCCGGTGTGGATTGAGGACAAGTTTCAACTGGTTCACGGATCTCCCTATCATGAGGACGAGTATCTGCTGGACCCGCAGGAGATCATCCGGGCGCGGCAGGTGATGCAGACGCAACTGGTATTTTTCGGACACACGCATTTGCAGTGCGCGATCCGTTTCCACGGCGATGAGGGCATGATGCTGCCGACGGTTGGGAGCCAGGAAGACGCATCGCTGGTTGAGCTGGAGCCGGGCGACTATTACTTGATCAACCCAGGGTCTGTCGGACAGCCTAGGGACCGGGACTGGCGGGCGGCATGCGCTCTTTACGACAGTACGGAGAACCGGGTGTTGCTGCGGCGGATCCCTTATGATTTGAATGGCGCGCAGCAGCGGGTGCGCGATTCGGGATTGCCGCCGATGCTGGCGGAGCGGTTGGCGCGGGGGCAGTAACGGGTTGGCGGCGCTACGGCGGGTCTCGCTTCCCTCTCCCATCGGCGCACTCCAAGCCAATTCGAAACTACAAATCCTCTGGTCGCTGCTTCTTAAGCGTCCAACCCAGACGCATTGACGCGGCATAAACTCATTTCGCCTTCGCCGCGTGCCAGACGCTCACGCGGCGAAAAGAACTTTCAATGAGTCGGGGACATCTTCGCCATTCTCAATCATGTCCGCCAACACCTGCAGCGCAATCGATTTCACTTTGCGTATCGCCTCGTCCGTCGTCTCGCCGTAAGCCATTACGCCCGGGAGCTCAGGGACACACGCCAGTATCCGCCCGTCCTCCTCACGTTCAATTTCAACTTGGATTCGTTGGAATTCGAGCCTTGTTGTCCGCAGTCTACCCGATTCTTGCCCCCGCCCTCTAATTGCGCCGCTGACTCCCGCCAGAGTCTACGCATTCAGGTTCCTTACCAAGGGGGAGTTGATGGGGGCGTGATCGCTCCCTTCTTACTGCCTATAGGATTGAACAGATTATGCCGATATACTAGACGTAGAGGCTTCAAGTCGCTTGAAGTTTGATAGACTCTACCTGACCAAATGGCCATTGTAACCTTTCCAACACTCTTCGCCGTGATGGCCGATCCCGACAATCGGAACATTGCTGGCATTTTGGAAGCAGAGTTCCCAGAAGATTACATACAGATTCGTCCCGGCCAATGGTTTTTAGTTTTCAGCGGAACTACGCGGCAAGTGTCGGATAAACTAAAAGTGACCCCAGGTAACGAAGCTGGTGCGGCAGTCATCGTCTCGGTCAACGGCTACTACGGAAGAACAAGCTCTCAGGTTTGGGAGTGGGTTGCTGCTAAAGTTGGGAAGCCAACCAGTGTCTAGCAGCAAAAAAACTGATCCCCCTGGCGGCTCCATACCGAGTCTGTTTGCCGACGTTCCACCTTCCCCGCCGCTTCCATCAGGCGACTATAGCTACACGGTAGAACTGGTTGGATCTATACAGAATCAACTTGGGAAACTGACAGAGGCTACAGACACGCTGAAAGAAGTAGTCAAGGAGCAGGGGAAAAAGATCGACGACGTAAGCAAGAAAGTCGATGAAGTCCGCATGGACATTCATGGTGCAAAGTCCGGTATGAAGGTCCTGATGTGGGTTATCGGTGTTTTTGGAACATTGTTCGGCTTGATCCTCGCCGCATTCTTTCGCAAAATCCTTGGCGGCGGCTAGTGCGTTTCCACTCCTAAGAGATTCTGGCCTTCTGCATAAACAACCAACACAACCGGACACCGCTACCGTCGCAATTGCCTGGAATACTTTTCTCCGGAAGTGGCCCCGCGCCCCGAGGAAGCCTCACCGCTCTGCGATAGTTGTAACACTATGCATCCCGAGGACGAAGAAATCTTCGAACTCCCCATCACCGACGTTTTTGACCTGCACACCGTCCCGCCGCGCGATGTCGAAGCCGTCGTCGAGGCCTACGTCGAAGCGGCCCGGGAAAAAGGTTTCATCCACTTACGAATCATTCACGGCAAGGGAATCGGCGTGCAGCGCGAAACGGTCCGGCGCGTCCTCAGCCGAATGCCCATGGTGGAATCCTTCCAGACAGCGCCGGAAGGCGCGGGCGGCTGGGGCGCTACTCTCGTAACCCTCCGTCCAAAATAGGTTTCCACGAATCGACCGCCCCGCGCGTCTAACCTATTGTGAATGTCCCCGCGGCAGTCGTGTCCCTATTGGCGGTCAGCGCTTTCGGCGTCGATCTCGATCTGGCGCGCTTTTTGAAATCGGTTGAGACGCGCTACAACACCGTCAAAACGCTGGAAATGGACTTCGAACAGACCTACATCGCGCCGAATAAGGCGCGCCGTACCGAATCCGGCCGCCTATTCCTCCGCAAACCAGGGCGCATGCGCTGGGAATACGCAAAGCCGGAAGGAAAGCTCTTCGTCTCCAATGGCACTGACTACTGGTACTACTCCCCATTGGCCCGCCGCGCCGAAAAAATGAAGCTCAAAGAGGCCGAGGACATGCAGGCGCCGATGGCTTTTCTCATCGGCAAACTCGACTTCCAGCGCGACTTTGACCGGTTTGTAGTCGCCCAGGAAGGCGCAATGACGCGCATTACCGCGCAACCGCGCAATTTGAACAAGGCCCCATACCGCGAA
>CAMDKT010000521.1 GCA_945900935.1 Candidatus Sulfopaludibacter sp. SbA3
ATCGCGCCTTTTTGCGATTTCCAAGGGCGGTGGGAAGAGAGCGAAAACCTGCGCTTGGTTTTCCTCGCTTTCCACGGCCCGCCATTTCCACGGCCGGTCTTGCGGGCCGAATGCTCTTACCACTACCAGCTACTTCGGCGCTGGCGAACGTAAGCCGACGATCCTACCCACATGAAACAGCGAAGAACCCCTTTGAGTGGGTTGACACGGCGAGGTTTGCGGGTGCGCTTTCCCCTTCGGTAAGACTGTCATTGTGTAACTCTGCGAACTGAGTCGGACTCGCCCTCCGTAGCTATAAACGTCTTCCCGCGAACCTGGAGGCGCACCGCGCTACGCCATTCAAGAGGACTCTAGAAGCCGCCGCTGACCGGTGTCCCGTTTCCAGCTTCGATGCCCACGAGATCGGTCAAAGCGATCCTCAGGCAGGGGCGAACCTGCTGACTCCGTTTGGGATGTATTCGAGTGGTTATATCTGGACGGAAACGATGGCAAAGCAGATGGCGCGCGTTATGGCGCGATGGGGGCGCTGTTGACGACGGCGACGGATTATGCAAGGTTTCTGATCGAGGTTATCGATCCAAAGGACGGCGACGCGTTTCGACTCAGCCGGGCGCGTGTTCAGGAAATGCCGCGGCCGCAGATGAAAGTGGCGGGGAGGGAGGCGTGGAACTGCTTAAGCGGCGGGCTCCGGTGGTTTAGCGACTGGCGCATGGCTAGGAGTCAACGCGCTCGGGCTCGGAGTCGTCGAGAAAATCGCGATCGATGTTGTCCTCGCGAATCTGACGTTTTTCCTGTTCAAGGCGCGTCTTTTGATCTTCTCGCTCTTCTTTGCCGTCGCTCATATTGCTTCTTTCAGTTTACGGGAGCCAGGTTAGACGCGTTCGACGGCGCTAGGATCGAAGGCTCTGATTACTCCGGTTTTGGTGAGCGCTTGGGCGGCCTGTACCTGGCGGAGGCCCTGCTGTACAATTCCGAAGACGAGGTACCAACTGACGAGCCCGACAAAGCCCATAAACGGGAAGGCGATCAGCAAGCCAAATCCGGCGGTAAAGTTCCATGTGGCGTGGAGCAGAACCACCATGAAAAAGGCGCGGATGAACTTGCCGTCCAGGAACGCGTCGAACATAGAATTTTTGTGCGCGCGGGCGCGCCATAAGAGTCCGGCGGTGATGCCTGTCCAGGCGACATGGCCGAAGGGCGCGAGAATTCCGCGCAGGGTTATCGATTGCACCATGCCGGAGGCGGCGGGTAAGATGCCCTCCGGGAGGGCGCGGAGAAATGCGTTGAAGGCGTAGCCGGCGCTTTCAAAGGCGGCGAATCCGGCTCCGACGGCGGCGCCAAACAGGCAGCCATTCAAGATATAGAGCTTGTCTCCTTTTCGCATCATGAGAACCACGGCGAGGAGCTTGCCGATCTCCTCGACGATGCCGGCGGCGGGAGCGCCCAGGTAGCGGTGGAGGGAGGAGATTTGGAAACCGATGAGAGAGATGAAAATGGACAGGACGCCGCCGGCGCAGAGGAGGGTCAACACACGCGGAAAGGAGACGTTGCGGGGGGCGTTTAACTCGAAGAACAAGATGGCGGTGGCGAAGGGCATGGCGAGGGCGCCGAACATCATCATGCCGGGGAGCATGAGGGTGTTCTGAAATTGATGGAAGGCGAGGTATAGCACGAAATAGAGCGTTCCGACAAAGAGGAGCATGCGGCCGAAGAACCAGGGTTTCGGCCAGCCGGTGGGGACTTGCGTAATATCCGGGGTGGTGAGCCGGGAGCCGACCTGGAAGTAGTCGTCGATCTCGTCCTGGCTGCGTTTCCTGAATACTTCGGAGAACATCTCTTTCAGGCTGAAGCCTTCGAGTTTGTCGAGACTGGCGTGTCTGTCCAACTGGGAGAAAAAGTTGGCGGCGAGGCTGGCGCGGGGGGCGGCGGGCTGGGGCGCGGGGGCTCCGATGCCGGGCACGAAGCCGCACCCTTGACAGGAGTAGGATCCAATGATCACCTGGGCGCGGCAGCGCGGGCAGGGGACGGTGTTTGGGCGGGGCTGGCTGGCGGCCGCGCAGGCGTGGCAGTGGGAGAAGTTTGGCGGAATGGGGACACCGCAGCGCTGGCAGGCGTTTTGGGGGTGGACCTGTTGGGGTTGCTGATTACCCAGCGGCAGTCCACAGGCATGGCACTGCTGCGCCTGCGGGTGCACATTGACACGGCATCGAGGACAGGCCGGATACGGGCTTGTTTGGGGAAGGCCGCAGCGGGCACAGGCGGGGGCTCCGGGGGGGACGGCGAGGCCGCAGTTTGCGCAGTTCATTGTTGAGATCTCACAGGCATTGTCTTGGAGGATGAAACAGGGCTTGGACAATCATACTCCCGCTTGGGGGGACCACTGGATGTTCTGATGGGTGCAGCCGCATCGGGTCCCAGGACGGCCTTTGGAAGCTTGTCCAACGTCAGCGAAGCCCGCATTACAGAATCGCCAAGAAGGCGGCGTTTACGCAGCGGGCTTGCAAGCCTATTCCGGTTGTCGCGGTAAATATCACGGGGAATTAGCAGCCGCGTCGGCGGCATCGAGAGTTCCCAAGTGATCCAGGCGCGGTGCCGAGTCTGGCTGGCGTGGCCGATTCGGCGCGGATGCGGTTGTGGCCAACGCGATTGTCCCGCCGAAAGGAATGAAAGAGCGGTGATACCATGGTCGGAGTCTCATGTACTCCCGTCGTCTATTCCTCTCCACCGCCGCTGGCGCGGCGCTCGCGGCCGCCGTCAAGCCGGACAAGAACTTTAAGGGCGTCGTTATCGGCGCGCAGACCTACAGCCTGCGTGATCGCGACGTTAACAAGTGCCTCACCGCGCTCGGCGAACTGAAAATCAACACGGTTGAAATGTTCAGCGGCCACGCCGAACCGGCATTTCCGCGCGCCACTCCCCGGGAAGAAGTGCGGCAATGGCGGCTCACCGTGCCCATCAGCCACTTCACCGATATCCGCAAGAAGTACAACGATGCCGGCGTCACCATTCACGCCTATAACTACAGCTTCCGCGAAGATTTTACCGACAAGGAAATCGCGCGCGGCTTTGAATTCGCGGATGCCCTCGGCGCGAAAATCATCACTGCGTCGTCCAACGTCACAACGGCGAAAAAGGTGGATCCATTCGCCAAAAAGGCCAAGATCCGCGTCGGCATGCATAACCATTCGCGCATCGTAGCCAATGAATTCGCCACGCCCGAAGATTTCATGGCGGCCATGAACGGGATGAGCAAGTATATTTGCATCAATCTGGATATCGGCCACTTCGTCGCCGCCAACTTCAGCCCGGTGGAGTTCATGGAAAAGTGGTACTCGCGAATCGTCACCATCCACATCAAGGACCGGAAGAAAAACCAGGGCGACAACGTGCCGTTCGGCGAAGGCGACACTCCCATCAAAGACGTGCTGACATGGATGAAGACCAACCGCCTGGCTATTCCCGCGAACATCGAGTACGAATACAAAGGCGTCGATACGGTCACCGAGATTCGCAAGTGCGTGGAGTACTGCCGCAAAATTGTCGCCTGATTCTTCGCTACCATCGAGGTAGCCCCAAGTGAATCGCCGAGTACTTTTGTTTGGATTGCCGACGGCGTCGCTGTCCGCCTTCGGCTACGCCAGAATCATTGAACCACGCTGGTTGGAAGAGACGCGGAAGACGGTCGTCACCGGTCGTAATCTGCGAAGGCCGCTGCGTGTTGCCCACATTGCCGACTTCCACGCCTCCGCGTTGATTCCGATTTCGTTCCTGGAAGAGGCCTTTCGCCGGGTGCTCGCTATGAAGCCGGATCTGGGCTGGTTTCCGAATCATTTCTACGTTCAGGAAATGGTCACGCGAGGCGGTGTGCGAGTGCTGCATAACGACGCGGCTAAACTTGTCATCGACGGCCCGCCGATTGTTCCGGTAATTGACACGCGTTACGCGGTGGGCTTGCCTGCCTATCAGAACCGCTGGATCCACACGACCAGAGGTGTTGGAAACATCATCGGCATTCGGGTCAACTGCCGGCCGGAACTCAGCTTGTTGCTGGTGTCGTGATGCGCCGTTTCGTGATTGTTGCTGTCTGCGCTCTGCTCGGATTTGTCGCCTGGATGTTTCATCGAGCGACCCGCGCCGAAGGCGATGCGCGCGCGGCGGTGAGAAACGATAGCGAGATCGCCTTTGAACAAAAGACTCTCAGCGACCCGCCGCCCGCCGGATGGGAAACGCTCGCGAGTCCGGCAGACTTCCGCGACGCTGTCGTTTGGAATGGCCAACTCTACGTAGCCGGCACCAATGCCCTGTTCCGCTACGATGCCGATGGCGCGCTGAATCAAACCTGGCGGGCCGGAATGGAACTGCCGCCGGCGCCGTTGACGGCATTGTCGGCCGGCGAGGAACTCTGGATCGCCACAGAAGGGGAAGGGGCGCTATCGTTCGACGGCGCGCGCTTCCGCCGCATCCTGCCCGCTCCCCGGGGCGCACGAAAAATCCGCGCCATTCTCCCGCTTGCCACCGGCGGCGTCTTGCTGGGAACGGCTGAACTCGGCGTGCTGCGATACGACGGGACGCATTTGCGGCCGTTTCATCCGTCACTCGCCTCGCTCGCGGTGACGGCGATGGCGGGCTCTGGCGAAGACCTCTGGATCGGCACTCGCGATGCGGGCGTTGTCCATCTCCATGCCGGTCACGCCGAGCGGTTTTCAGAGGCCGAAGGTCTGCCCGATAAGGCTGTCCATTCAA
>CAMDKT010000522.1 GCA_945900935.1 Candidatus Sulfopaludibacter sp. SbA3
GTCGTCCAAACCACGTGCAAGTGGATCTCGTATACGGTGTGCGCGCCGCGTCGATACTCTTTCATCCCCCAAGTTTATTCTGCGGCGCTCCTAGCTGAAGCCGTCGCCTAAAGGCGAGGGTTTGAACCATCCCAGGTGGAGACAATCAATTGATAATGCAGCCAGTATCGCAACGAGCTCCGTCTTACGGAGGAACTAGATCAAGCGCCCCGGACGGCGGACGGCCGCGCGCTTTACAAGGCGTTCCCGCCGCCGGCTTAGCGCCGGTGACGGTGCCAGCCGTTGCGCCTCTTCCGTCATGTCCAGCGCCAGCGCGTAATTTTTCCCGGTGTGTTCGTAGTACTTGGCGAGTTCCTCAAACGCCTCCGCCTGATGCGGATTTCGCGCAGTCGTCAATTCCGTGAACAGCGCCAGCGCGCCCGCTTCGTTACCGGTCTTTTTCTCGAGCAGCCCGCAATCCCATAAGGTCCGCCACGTTAACGCGTCCGGTAAACCCTTCGCCAGCGCGCGGCGCAGCAACACGACCGCTTCCCCAGCCCGGTCGGCCGCCCGCAGCCACCGCGCCAGCCCCACCATTTCCGCCCCCCGGCGCAGCGGTACTTCAAGCGGCGCGTGGAACGCACGCGGGATAATCCCTGTCAGGCACGCCAGCGTTAAGATATCAAATGAATTGTGCTCAAAGATTCCCCCCATCCGGTGGGCCGATTTTGTCCGGAGGAACTCGAAATATAAGTACGGAATCATCGAGCCTGGCACGTCGTCGATCCGTTCGACGCCTAAAATCTGATTCTCCAGTTCCACGAGCCGACAACTAGCAAACGCCAATTTGTACAATCGCCGCGCGCCGTACAGCAGATCGAAATGGAACATCCGCGCAAACGGCGGCACCATGCGCGACATCCGGTAGCGCGTTTCCAGTAGCGGCTGGTCAAACGATCGTCCGTTATACGTTATCAGCACGTCAAACTGCTTTAAATGCGCCGATAATGCCGCCAATTGGCTCGATTCTTCGGCATAATCGCGCATAAAAAAGTGCTTTAACTCAAAACCGTCACCGGTGAGCGCCCCGACCCCGATCAGGAACGCATACGTACCGGACCCGCCGGCCAGACCGGTGGTTTCGGTGTCGAGATAGGCGACGCGGCGCGGGTCGAAACGCGGGAGTTGGCCTTCGCTGATCGCGGCCAGCGCATCGCTGGGAAGTTCCTGCAAATCGGAAACATAGACGCTGCCGTGCCGTTGGTGATTGCCCCAAAGCCGCGTCGACTCGAAATGGGAGCCGTGCTCCGTCTGGACTTCGGCACCGTCGAGCATGTCCATAACCGGCGCGGAATTAACAATTTTCGCAGCCGGGGCCGTTGCGGTGCCCATCCGCTGACGCAGGTGGGCTAATTGGTTCTGGAGATTCGACACTGCTTGATTCGCCTCATCTTCGCCTATTGGCAAAAGTGTAGCATACAGCTACCGGGTGCCTGGGCTGCGCCGATCGCGCTTCGTCCGATCATCCGAGGCACGTCACCAACGGCGTCGCACTCACCGGTCATTACGGCCGCCTGATGGGCGCACGCCGCCGAATTGATGTTCTTCTACGCCCCAATCATTAACTCCGGCAAACGCTCGAATATCTCTCCTGGGCCCCAACAAGAATCGCCTGAAGCCGCGACAACCGCACCGTCGGCTTCCGTGTCGTGGGCGCGGGCCCCAGTCACCGCATCGAATGCCGAATCCCCGGCGCCGCCGCCAATCCCTACCTCGCCTTCGCCACGGCCATCGCCAACCGCAATGTTCAAATCGCTGCGCGATGTGTCAGCGCCGTCACCCGTTGGGTGAAGTGCTGAGCAGTTGCGCAGGGCAATGAATTCGGGCGTCACACGCTACTCCGGTCTGCCCAACCGCCGGATTTTGGATCACGCGGCGATCATCGTTGCCTCAAAATCCGGGCCACGTTCCGCTTTCCATGAAGTACGCCAAGAATCTGCAGCGGCTTGCTTCGCGGCTGATAGACGATTAGGTATGAAAAAGATTTGTAAAAAAGCACATCTCTCTTCGTCAGATCTGATCGGCGATGCCCGCTATTTGGGATCTTCGCCAATCTGGAAAACTACTGAAAAGTTCCGCGACAGTCCGGTCCGCCCTTTCCAGTCCTGCGCGTTCCAACAGAAAAAGCCAGATGGCGTCGATATCCAGTACGGCGGCCTCGCCGAGTTGAAAGGCCTCCAATGGTTACCGGCTTAGCTTCGCCAAGTGCGCATCTCTCATCAGGGACAACCTCTGACGGGCCTCTTCCGGGCCAAATGTCTTGCCGGTGGCGACCTGCTCGAGCGCCCGGTCGATCTTCAAGTCCAGTGCGAGACGTTCTTCCCCGGTCCAGCTATCTTCGGCTTCCTGCGCTTCAAGTGCGAGACGAATAACTTCTTCCGCGTTCGCATAGGCGCCACTGGCCAAACGTTTTTGCACAAGATCTTCCAGGGCTGTTGACAATTGCAGGGGCATTTCGGGAACTCCTTCAACCTTGCTAACACTCTCAGACTAACGGCTGGACGAGCGTTGGTCAAGCGAAGCGCGCCAAACAGCCAACAGTTTCGGGCGTTGTGATCGCCTTTAGGGTTCCTTGAATGGACTTTGCGCCAGGGTTATCTCAACATTATTGCTTATGTCACCAAGTATGAGTGTATTTCCCTCCAGCCAGGCATCGTAGCCGATGTCAAAAAAATCGTGCCCTCCTCCTCACCCGAGACTTTCAGATTAAACTTCAGGCTCGCCGACACGCCGAAAGGCCTCACGCGGCGAACCGACAGTTCTTTGACGTGAACTTCGGCGGTCTTTGATCGCAGAAACTTCATCGAGCATTTCTATCTTCTTCCGAGTTCGCTATCATCAATGCGATTCGGCGTGAGGTCATACAAGTAGGCATGTCCTCGGCAATTACTTTTTCGGCGGCTTGCCTCGCGGAGGTCGTGGTTTGATCGCCAACGACTGATAAGATTCCAGCACCGGGCATTGAGGGCTTTGCCGCAGTGAAATTCTAAGTTGTTAATGTCAAGCACCCGAGCAACGTACGCAGACACACGGCGACGGCCCTCCGTTCGGTCGGGGCGATCCCCGCAATTAGGGGCGCTGCCCGGCCCTTTTGGTCGTCAAATCGGGAAGTTAGGACGAGTCTCGACGATTCGCCGGCCATCGCCGAACCACCGGCCGGGAGGCCTGTGCCACTTTGGAGCGTCACGGAAGGTCGAGAACTGCTCTAAAACTCCATGCGGAGACCAAGCTGCACAATGCGGGGCGTGTTATTCTGCCCGTTATCGCGGAATAGCTTTCCGAAGTTGACGCCGGTGGGTGTTAGATCCGGATTGGCTGAAAAGATGGGCGTATTCAAAACATTGAACGCCTCGACGCGGAACTGCGCTTTGATCCGTTCGGTGACCTGGATTTTCTTCAGTATCGAATAATCGAATGTCGTGCCCCATTGATTCCGGAGATTCCCGTAGCGGAGTGGCGTGGTGCGGAGCGTGAAGGGCGGGCGGACCTGGAACACCGGCGATTCGCCCTGCAGGACATTACGAACGGCCCCATTGACGTCGATAACTCCGGTCTTAAAGAGACGGTCCCAAGATGGATTCTTTAGGCGCGGATCGCCGAGCAGGTACACATTGCCGGGTATGTTCATGGGCGCGCCGCTTTGGAATGTGGAGGTAACGATGGTCTGCCAACCTCCCGCGAGCCGGCTGCCGAGCTTGTGGTTGCCGTTAAGGAAGCGGCGGCCGGGACCGAAGGGGAGTTCGTACATGGGAGCAATGGTCAGCCGATGGGGCCGGTCCCAGGCGGTCAACACGCGCCCAGGGGCGGAATCCTGGCCGTTCAAATACGAGATGGCCTCGATATTTTTGGAAAGTGTGTAGGCCACGATGAACGTCATCCCATGCGAGTAGCGCTTCTCGACGGAAACCTGGAGCGAGTTATACCAGACGTCGCCGTCATTGCGGTCGGCCATGTTGAAGGCCGTGAACTGCGGGAAGGGCCGGAGCAGTTGCTGCCGAGGGACGGTTGCGGCGCCGAGCCCGCCGGCGTTGATGAGGCCTTGAAACGGATTGGGGACGGAGGCGTTCAAGACGCCGGCGCCTAAGGCGAGCGACTCGACGGAGAGTTCATTGAAGGGCTTGGTCACGCTCGCCTTTTTCGTGCGGGACCCGACATAGGAGGCATCAACGGTCATACCCCATGGCAACTGGCGCTGGAATCCGGCGGAAAACTGATTGACGAGCGGTGTCCGGAAACCCGCATCGGTGAAGGATGGAGACTGGCCGAGGAAGGTCTGCATGCCGAGCGAGGACCCGGGCGGTTGGAGCACTCCCTGGGGGAAGGGATTGGCGACGTTATTAGCCGGCGTGCGGTCAGCGTCGATAGAGGAAACGTAGGGCGTCTGGATGCTGAAGCCGTTGGTGGATCCGCGGCTGACGGGAGCGGTGAAGAAGAGGCCGTAGCCGGCGCGCATCACCGTTTTGGAATTCAGTTGATAGGCCCCGCCAATGCGCGGCTGGAAGGTCCGGAAGTCGTTGTTGTAAGGACTTCGGGAGAGTCCGTTGACGCCAGCAAAACCGATGCCGCCTTTCACTTGATAGCCGGGGAAGCGGGTCTTGTCGACCCGATTGGAAATCGGGTTGACCTGATCGGTGAAGAAGTCGCGATTGGCGCGATTGTAGCGTTCGGTGGGCGCGAAGTTGAGGTCCCAGCGCAG
>CAMDKT010000523.1 GCA_945900935.1 Candidatus Sulfopaludibacter sp. SbA3
CGGCGGTCTGCTTGTCGGCGCAGCCATGACGCAGCGTCCGGAACTGGATGGCGCAGTCGTCTGCGCCGTCCCGCTGCTCGACATGGTGCGCTTTCACATGTTCAAGGTTGCCCGCTATTGGACCCCCGAGTATGGCTCCGCCGAAGACCCCAAACAGTTCGCCTTTATCCACAAGTACTCGCCCTATCACAACGTCAAGGCCGGAACAAAATATCCCGCCACGATGTTTATTACCGGCGATTCGGACACGCGCGTTGACCCGCTCCACGCCCGTAAAATGACCGCGCTGGTCCAGAACGCCAATTCCTCCGGCAAGCCCATTCTTCTTCACTACGACACCGAGGGCGGACACTCCGCCGGCCTCCCCATCGCGAAGCAAATCGAAAATGCATCGGATATGCTGGCATTCCTGGTCTCGCAGGTCTTCCCGGCCGCAAAATAGAGTCCCGCCTTACGAGAAACGGTGCTATTATTGCTAATAGGTAACATGACTGTCACCCGGGCCTACGACGAACTCATTGACGTTCTCACTTGCGGCGCTACAACGGAGCGGCTCGCCAACTTTCGTTCGTCCCCGGAAACGCAAGCTCGCGTCGGCGAACTCATCAAGCGTAAAAAAGTCGGTGCCGTCACCCGCGAGGAGATTGCGGAGATGGAAGAATACCTTACAATCGAGCACGTCATGATCATGACGAAGGCTCGCGCTCGGCAACGCCTTCAAGCGTAGCGAGTGGCTCGTTCAGTGAAGCCAGCCATGCGGATCGCGGTCGCGGCGCGCGCCCGGTTCCGCTGCGAATACTGCCTGCAGCATGAAGACGACGCGATCCAATCGCATCATGTCGATCACATCATAAGCGAAAAACACGACGGCGAAACCGCGCTGCACAATTTGGCGTATTCTTGCAATCTCTGCAACTGGATGAAGGGCAGCGATGTTGCCGCATATGATGCGTCGAGCCGGATGTTGATCCCGCTCTTCAACCCCCGGACGGACAGTTGGGATGAACACTTCGGCCTTCAGTTCGGCGAGATTGTACCGCTTACCGCCATCGGCGAGGCTACGGTGCGGCTCTTAAAACTAAACACCCCCCAGCGGATCGCCGAACGCGAGAGGCTCGCCTCACGCGGCCGGTACCCCCGCATAGAGTAGGCCGGGTCCATGCCACTGCCCGCTGGAACCAAACGCGGATCCCATACATGGCCCTTGCCTCCGCCCATAACTTGCGACATAATCCGCCAAGCCATTCCGCCCGCCGTGGTAACCCCACAGTCGTAGCGGAGCAGCTGCCGGCAATCGCGCCAGCCGTGCAGGGTTCGGCGCGGTTGCCGGCATTAAAACTTCTAAACTTGCCAACCCCCTTCCCGGTTTTGTATCGTAGCGTGTCGGGGAAAATATTTCCGGGGAGTCTCAATTACATGAAAACCACGTTCGTTGCGCTCGCACTCTTGTGCCTGCTAATCGGTTTGCCCGTGTTCGGCCAAACCTTCGGTGAAATTACCGGTGAAGTCCGCGATACCAGCGGCGCCAGCGTTCCCGGCGTCACCATCACTATTATTAATGCCGCCACCAACGCCAACCGCTCGACGGTTTCCAACGAAGCCGGCGTCTACAGCTTTCCCTCGCTGCCCCCAGGCATCTACAACCTGCGCGCGGAAAAGCAGGGCTTCAAAGTCAACACCGCCAAACAATTGGAAGTCCAGGTCCAACAGACCGTCCGTCTCGATCTCGACATGGCCGTCGGCGCTGTCTCTGAAACCATCGAAGTCTCCGGTTCCGTCACGCTTCTGACCACCGAAAACGCCACGCTCGGCCACGTCGTCGAGAACAAGCGCATTGTCGAACTGCCCCTGAACGGCCGCAACTATTTGCAGCTTGTTTCCCTCGCCCCGAATACCTCCACCGGATTCCCCTCCGCTGGCCAGGCAGGTTCCCGCCAGGGTGGCCAACGAGCCGATCTGAGTATCTCCGTCGGCGGCCAGCGCAGTTCCTTCAATCACTATTCATTGGACGGCGTCGAAAATACCGACCCTAACTTCAACACCTTCGTGATTCAGCCGTCCATTGACGCGCTGCAGGAATTTAAGGTTCAAACGGGCGTCTACCCCGCCGAGTTCGGGCGCGCAACTTCGCAGATCAACGTGCTCACGAAGTCCGGCGGCAACCAGTACCACGGCACCGCCTTCGAGTTCCTTCGCAACGAAAAACTCGACGCCAAGAACTACGCCTTCCGCGCCGCCCGTCCCCCCAAGGATCCTTTTAAGTGGAACCAGTACGGCGGCACTTTTAGCGGCCCAGTAATCATTCCGAAAGTCTTCAACGGTAAGGACAAGCTCTTTTTCATGGCCAACTATGAAGCCTTCCGCCAACGCCGAAGCACTCAATCGCTTTACACCTTGCCTACCGCGGCCATGCAGAATGGCGATTTCAACGAAGCCTCCGGCGGCATCTTCGATCCGCGAACCCGGACCCGGTTAGCCGACGGCACCATAACCTCTACACCGTTCCCCAACAACACCATCCCCGCCGCCCGCATTGAACCGATATCCAGGAAACTCCAGGAGTTCTACCGCGTGCCCAATCTTCCGGGCCGCACGCAGAACTTTCAGCAGTCACAGGGCGCCCCTATCAATCGCGACCAGTTCATCCTCCGCATGGACTGGGTGGAATCGTCGAAGTCGCAGTGGGCTGGCCGCTATAGCTGGGGCGATGAAGTTCAATTCAATGAGGGTCTGCGGCTCAACGGCTCCCAGGTTCTCACCAATGTTGAACAGTACATGGGCTCCAATACGCGGACGCTGTCCCCGAACATCGTCAACGAAACCCGCTTCGGCTACACCCGTTTCTATAACGCCACCGCCCGCCAGTTGGCAGGTGTCCGTGACGTCGTAAAGGAACTGGCCATCCCCGGTCTTAATTCCGGGGTCCCTATTTCCTGGGGCATACCCTCCATCGGCATCCAGAATTACGCCGGTTTTGGTGACGATTCCGAAGGCCCCTATGAGAACGATAACAACTCGATGCAGTTCCTGAACAACACGTCCTGGATCCGCGGAAAGCACAGCTTCCGCTTCGGTGGCGAAATCCGCCGCGACCAGTTCAACCAGGATGGGAACCAGTTCGCCCGCGGTTCATTTGGTGTTGAGAACAACGCCTCCCGCCGCGGCCCCACCGGTGCCAACACGGGCGGCGATGCATTCGCTGACTTTCTCCTCGGTGAAGTTCGCCGCGCCGAAACGGCAGTCGCCATCGGCAGCGCCCGTTTCCGCGCCACCAGCTTCTCGTTCTACTTGGACGATTCCTGGAAAATTACGTCCCGGCTCACACTCGCGCTTGGCCTGCGCTATGAGAACACGCCCCCGTGGCTCGACACCACCGGCAAGCTCTTCACCATGGCTATCCCCTACATGGATTCCACGCCGAACATTCAGGATAAGAGTCGCTTCCCCATCTTCCTTCGCCAAGGTATCGGTTCGGATCCCTACGCGGGCATCGCCGTTCGCTGGCCCAATATTACCGTCGCTCAAGATGGCCGCCTCGGGGACCGCCTTGTCAAGCGTGATAACAACGACTTCGCGCCCCGCATAGGCCTGACTTGGGCCCCCACTAGCAAATGGGTCTTCCGGACCGGTGGCGGCGCGTTCTTCGCCCAGGACACGGGCAACCCCCGTTTCGACATGGCGCGCAATATTGCCGGCCGTTTCCGTCAAGAATCCAACAGCGACATTCCTGACCGCCAATGGGCGAACTCCTTCCGCGAAATCGCGGGCGCTTTGGCCCAGATCCCGGCTCCTTACGCCTTCTCCAACCTGTATGACCGTCGCACTCCATACGTCCTGCAGTACCTGTTCAACGTGCAGCGCGAATTCGGCAGCAATATGGCTCTCGAAGTCGGCTACCTCGGCTCCGTCTCCCGTAAACTGGAGTCGCTCCGCGCCGCCAATGAGACCATTCCTGGCGCCACAGGCTCCGTCCTCAGCCGCGCTCCGTACCCCACCATTGGGCGCATTCAGTTAGTGGACAACGGCGGGCGTGGCAACTACAACTCTTTGGGCATGAAGTTCACCAAAAAATATTCGAGCGGCATGAGCGCTCTCGTCAGCTATACCTATGCCAAGTCCATCGACGAAACCAGCGGCATCCGCACCAACGGTGGCGATACGCTCTTCCCCCAGAATAGCTATTGCCAGCGCTGCGAACGCGCCCTCAGCACCTTCGATACCCGCCACCGCCTGGTCGGCTCCATGCTCTATGAACTGCCCTTCGGCAAGGGCCGCAAGCACGCCATTACCAACCCGGTTCTCAACGCCATTGCCGGCGATTGGCAGCTCGGCAGCATCTTCACCCTCAGCACCGGCTTCCCGATGACGGTCTTCACGGGCAGCGACCGGTCCAACACCGGCGGTGGCAATGACCGTCCGAACTACAACGCCGGCATCAATCCCAACATGGCCAACCATGACCCCACCCGCTGGTTCAACCCGGCCGCCTTCACTCCGCAGGCCTTCGGGACCTTCGGTAACGTCGGCCGCAACACCCTCATCAGCCCCTCGATCATCGGCTGGGACTTCTCGAGCATCAAAAACTTCAATTTGGCATACGCCGAAGGGCACCAACTGCAGGTCCGCTTCGAGGCGTTCAACCTTCCGAATCATCCAAACTGGAACAATCCAAACACCAACGCGGGCGATCCCAACAACTTCGGCGTCATCACCGGCACCCGCGGCAACAT
>CAMDKT010000524.1 GCA_945900935.1 Candidatus Sulfopaludibacter sp. SbA3
TGAGGGCGTTATTGGCGGCATTTTGCCGGAAGAAAGCGTAGCCGGAGATGAAGGAGGCGGCGACGGCGAGCCAGAATTGCGGAGCCATCGAGAAGGCGAATAAGGCCACGCCGTAGAGAAGGGCGCCATGGCCGGCGACCTTTTGCAGGCCGTCACTGGAGGTCATCCGGGCCATGCGGGCGACACCGAGCGTAGCGCCGAGACCGAAGCCGGCCAGGAGAATGCCGAGGCCGGCCGCGCCCTGGTGAAAGAGGCCGTCGGCAATGAAGGGGCCCAGGACTAATGGCGGCGCATTGGTGAGCGTGATGATGCCGCACAGGAGCAGCGGGTTGCGGATGGCGGGATGGGCCCAGGCGTAGCGAACGCCGGCGGCGAGGCCTTCGGAGCTGTGGCGTTGGCGCGGGGCGGCCGCGGGGAGTTTGAGCATCGAAAGGGACAAGAGGACGGCGAGGAAGCTGACGTCGTTAATGGAGAAGCAGAGTCCTTCGCCGAAGGCGGCGACGAGAATGCCGCCGAGCGACGGGCCGAGCGTGCGGGCGAGGTTAAAAGCGACTGAGTTCAGTGAGATTGCGCCGAGGAGATCTTCCTTCGATGTTAGTAAGATCATGAGTGATTGGCGCGCCGGAATGTCGAAGGCGTTGGCGCAGCCGAGTAACACGGAGAGAGTCAGGACTTGAGTAACTGTGACGCGGTTGGTCAGTGTTAGAAATGCCAGCAGGATGGCGTGGCAGAGGAACAAAGATTGAGTGATAAGGACGATGCGGTGGCGGGGAAATCGATCCGCGGCGAGACCGGCGATGGGGCTCAGGAGCAGCACCGGCATGTGGGAGCAGAAGGTGGAAAGGCCCTGCAGGAAGGCGGAATGGGTGAGGCGGTAGAGGAGCCAACTGAGGGCGACGCTTTGGATCCACGTGCCGATTAAGCTGACGGCGAGGCCGATGATAAAGATGCGGAAATTGGGGTATTGGAGGGCGCGAAAGGCGAGGGAGCGTTCCGTCACCGGGGCTCGACCACCGAGTCGACATCGAGCGACGGCATGGTCCGGGGATCGGGCGGCGGGGCGGAGACGGCTTTGACGGTGATGGTTTGGCCGTCGCGGGCGCGCATGGCGCGAATGGTATCGGTACTGGGGGCGGAGAGGTTGTAGGTTTTGTCGATGCCGTCGACTTCAAAACGCCATTTGCCTTCGGCGGTGACGGGCTTACCTTTCACCGTGACGAAGGCGGATTGGGGGGTGAAACCAACGCCTTTGATGGCATCGCGGAGGCGTTCGAGGGTGACTTTGTTGCCGGGGTGGAGGACGAATTCGGCGTTGTTTTGGGGACCGACAGTGACCTTTTCGACGCCACGGATTTTCTTGAGGCCCATTTCGAGCGTCTGGACGCATGTGAGGCAATCCATGTTGGCAATATCCATGCGCACAAGGAGAAATTCGGCGGGAAGGGAGGCGGCGGCGGCGAGGAGGATGAGGACCAGTCGCATAATTTCAGTGTAGCGCGGGCGGGGGTGGCTGCTTGGGGCCATGCAAGCGATTGTAGGAGGGCAACCGGACCAAATCGAATATCCCTAAGGCCTGCCGCCGTCGCTCGCCTACCCGGCGTGTGTTCAAAATTCGCGTAGGCGGGGTCTGTGAATCAGAGCGCCGTCTGCCCCCTGGGACGGGAAGTCCTTGGAACTAGCCAGACGGCGGGGCCAACAGGCCCGCGCCAACCAGCGTTTAGAACAACACCTTCAACCCGAACTGAATCACGCGCGGCCAGGCGAACTCGCCCGTAACGGTGCCAAAAGCGGTATTGCCCGGCGACGTATTCGGCCCGGTGAACTGCGGATGATTCAGCGCGTTGATCGCCTCGGCGCGGAACTGCAACTGAAGCTTCTCGCTTAGGCGCGTGTTCTTCAGCAGCGACATGTCCCAGTTGTTCGGACCGTCGGCGCGAACGGCGGCAAAGCGCGTATTCAGCCGCCGCACATTCGACGCTAACTGCAGCGCGGGGACGCGCTCGAATCCGGCGTCCGTATTGAACCATCGGTTGACGTCGCGCTTGTTCCCAGGCAGACGGATATTGTCCAGATCGCCATTGAAAATGGCGTTGCCGAAGCCTAACGCCGCGCCGCTCTGCAGCGTAAAGATACCCTGCGCCTGCCAGCCGCTGATGAATCCGCTTAGGACTCTATTCGAAGGTCCGGGAATCAGCCTGCCTTTACCAAACGGAAGTTCATACAACCACGTCAGCGTCAAGCGATGCGGCCGGTCCTGGCTGGAGATGACCTCTTCGAGATACGAGTCCGCGGGGTTGAGGAAGCCGAGCGCCTCCATGGTCTTCGACCACGTATAGGAAAGCGATGAACTCAGGCCCTTGGAGAATCGGCGCTCGACCCTGACTTGCGCCGAGTGGTACCAGGTGTAGCCGATGTTCTGATTCGCGGTCACGCTGGTGAACTGCGGGTACGGGCGAAGCAACTGGTTCCGCGGAACGGTAATCGACGCCAGATTCGTCCTCGGCAGCAGCGGGTAGAACGGGTTGGCCACCTGCGCGCCCAGCAAGTTAATCACATTCTGATCGCGCGTGGCCGACGTGCTGAGGTACTGCTCGGGAACGGCATTGAACTCGCGGCCAACTTGCATCCGCGTGCCGCGATTGCCGACGTAGGAAACTTCGACGAGGCTGGACGCAGCCAACTGCCGCTGGACCGCGAACTGCCACCGCTGCATGTAGGAAGAAGTCGTATTGGGGTCGAAAAAGTTTATGTTTTGACCGAGATTGGTGGCCAGGCCGCCGGAAGCGCGCCGAGGCTGGATGAAACCGCCGGGAAACGGATTGGAAAGGCTGGCGATAAAATTGAGTCCATTGTCGAGTGACGGAATCAAGTCGGTGTTCTGGCTGAATCCGGTCTGGTTAACGTGGACATTCGTCACGCCAAGAGCATCGAAGAAGACGCCGTAGCCGCCGCGGACGACAGTCTTTGGCGTCAGCGAAAGCGCAAAGCCGATACGAGGCATGATCAGGTTTTGCGATGTTTTCCAAAGCGTCCGGGGCTCCCCGCCAATACCGGCGAAAGTCAATCCGCCCGGAACGCGGAACTGCGCCGCGGGGACTTGCGGAATGGGCGCGCGGGCGTAGTTGGCCTGCGCCTGCGCCTGTATGGGGCTGGCGACGGATTGATCGAAGCCGCGAACGCTGCGGTCGAAACGTTCGACCACCGGCGTCGGCCGCTCATAGCGAAGGCCGAGGCTGAGCGTCAGCTTCCGGTTGACCTTCCAATCGTCGTGAAAGAAAATCGCGGGGACTTTGGAAATTTCTGAATACGAGTCCGAAATGGGGAAGTTGCCGCCGCCGGGGAGACCGTAGAGAAACGCCGCGTAGCTTTGGCCCATGGGGGCGGGGGCGGCCGAATTCAGCGGGCCGCGCGTCCACGTGGTGTCGAAGTTCAGCAGTCCGGAGGAGTTGCCTAAGTTAAAAGTGTTCCGGATGTAGGTCCGGTAGGCGAAGCCGTAGCGCAGATTATGCGCGCCCACAATGTGCGTGACATTGGCGGCGGCTTCGTGGATGTCGGTGGCCGTGTTGTTGCGCGAGTTCGCGCCTCCGAGCGGCGCGTATCCGGCGATGTTGATATTGGGGAGCTTCACGCCGCGCGGATCAACGCCCTTGATTTGCGCGATGAATCCCGAGGAGAATCCGGCACCGGCCAGATCCCAGTCGAGTTGATAAGGCAAATTGCCGGTGATGAAACGCGTCAGCGTGTAGCGGGTGTTGACGAAGAGCGTCGGCTTGACGGAATAGACATCGTCGAAGGAAAAGCCCTTGTTATAGCGGTAGAAATTGTCGCCGACGGCGTTGTTGTGTTTGATGTTTTGCGGGCGCTGGAGGTCGGTGAAGTTGGTCCGGATATAAAAACGCTGCTTCTCGGAAATATTGTGATCGATACGGACAATGTGGTTCCAATAGGTGTCCTGCGAATTCCGGCCCCTGGCGTAGTTGTTGGTTCCATCCACGGTGCCGTCCTGATTGGGAGCGTCGAAGAGGCCGCCCAGATTGCGGGCGACGGGGCTGATGCGCGACGCCGGGACGATGTTGCCGGGCAGCGGGCTGCGGCTGAAAAGGCCATTGGCGGCGGGTGTGATCGTGTATGGATCGTAGATCTGATAAGGGATCCTGGAAAGGTCGCCCGTGCGCATGGCCGCGCTGGGCACCGCTTCGACGATCCACGGCGAAGGATCGTAACTCCAAATTCCTTCGTAGCCGTACATGAAAAATGTCTTGTTTCGCCCGTCGTACAGTTTCGGAATGCGAACCGGGCCGCTGATGCTGTCGCCCCAGCGATAGAGGCGGAACTGCGGCTTGCCGGCGGCGAGGCGAAAATACTTATTCGCAGTAAACACGGGGTTCTGCATGAAGTAGTAGACCTGCCCGTGAATGCTGTTGGTGCCGGACTTCAGGCTCATGTTGATGGACGCGCCGCCGAAGAAGCCGGAGCCGGCGTCGAAGGTCGCCGCCTGGACTTTGAACTCGTCCACGACGCCGGGGGGCGGTGAATAGGCGACCTGCCCGCCCTGCATGTTGGCCGATCCGTCCATCATGAACTGATTGGAGCCAGAGCGCGTGCCGTCGATGGACATTGTGGATGGCGAACTGGTGTCGAAGGGGCGAACGTATCCGGCCGATTCGGGCGTGAAGATAACGCCGGGAGCGAGCGTGGCCATGGTCAGCACCATGCCGTCTTTCAATGG
>CAMDKT010000525.1 GCA_945900935.1 Candidatus Sulfopaludibacter sp. SbA3
TTTCAATTCGGTTGCTGTTGACAACCTTCTTGAGTGTGAGCCTGCTTTGACCGATTCGCCGGAATCTGCTTTCTCGCCGAAATCTACCTTCTCTCCCGCGCTACCGGATTGCTCGGGGCTGTCCGCCTACCGCGCAGCGGTTTAGTTCATTGCCGGTACAGATGATCGCGGAGCTTTAGATACCACTCGGCGTTGAGCGAGTCACGCCAATGCTCTGGCGGGGCGGCGCACCAGGCGTCGGGAAGAGCCGCTTCCGGAGCGATCCCGGCGCGGACAAAAGACTGAATCCCGATGTCGCGGCCGAGTTTTTTGGTCAGCGCCACATCCTGCTGGACATTGCGCTGCTGCAGGAGGCGGATGGTCGTCTCCTGCGGTTGGAACTCGCTCTTGAGCGGCCGGCAAAGATGATCGCGCCACGGGCTGATCATGGCCGCGTCGGCGCGTGCTTCCGGCGCGGGCAGACCCCAGAATTTGGGCTGAAACGCTGGGATTTGCGCTTCGACGAGCCGGGCCTCCATCGGATAGAGAATCCAGCGGTCGCCGGCCCAGAGTTGGATTTCAATTTTCAACCGGCGGACGGGGGCATTATTGGCGACATAAAGATCCATCCAGAACGTCAGATGCTCTTCCTTAGCCGCCTTTCCCTGAACGGGGAGGGTTGCCTTTTCCAGGCGGTCGGGGATTCCATTTGGATTGTAATGCTGACGATAGAAGACGACGCGGACGGAATCTTCCGGATTCTGGCCGACGTCGAGCGTGTACTCGATGCCGGCGGGAATATGGGCAGTGAGCATGTAGCTGGCAAAGCCGTTGCGGGCGAAGGCCGGGGAGAGAATCTCGCGCGGCCGCTCGACCCTGTCCTGTTGGATTACTTTGCCATCGGCACCGACGCGCAGGAACTCAGAACGAACGTAGAGTTCCTGCGCGGTGACAGAAACGGCGAGCGAGAATAGGGCGAAATGGCTCCAGGAGCGCATGGCGGATCGCCTATATTCTATGCCAGGTCGAATTTTTCGATGTGAACGGCCGCGTCACCGGTGACAAGAACGGGCCGGCCGAAGATACCTTCGAGTTCTTCGAGGTACTGATTGCGGTGCGATTTGAGCACTTTGGCAACCTCCGGGTGGACGCGGAGAACGACGGTTTTGTCGTCAACCGCCTTGGCGATTTTCTGAGCCTCGACGAGGATTTCCCCAATGACAGTGGCGACGCTTTTGACCGAGCCGGAGCCTTCGCAATAGACGCACGGCTGGCAGAGCGTGCGTTCGAGCGATTGCTTGACGCGTTTGCGGGTGATGGCGACGAGGCCGAAATCGTTGAACTGAAGAATCTTGTAGGGCGCGCGGTCGACGCGCATGGCGTCTTCGAGCGCCATCATTACCTTCTGCCGGTTCTTGCGCTCATCCATGTCAATGAAGTCGACGACGATAATGCCGCCGAGATCGCGAAGCCGGATTTGGCGAACGATTTCCTTGACCGCTTCGGTGTTGGTTTTAACGATCGTGTCTTCCAGCCGGTTCGACTTGCCGACGAACTTGCCGGTATTGATATCGATGGCAACCAGCGCTTCCGTCTGATTGATGACGATATAGCCGCCGGACTTGAGCCAGACTTTGGGGCGCAGGGCTTTTTCGAGCTCGTTGGTGATACCGAACGCGTCAAACATGGGCACGCTGCGCGTCCAGAGTTTGATGCGGCTGATCATCGCGGGTTGGAAGCGTTGGACGAATTGAAGCGTGCTGGCGTAGAGTTCTTCATTATCGAGCCAGATGGTCTTGAAGTCCGAGGAAACCTGGTCGCGGAGCGTGCGCTGGACGATGTCGAGATCGTGATGAACGAGGCAGGGGGCGTTGCGCTTATCGGCCTTTCCGCGGATATCGAGCCACAGATTGTAGAGGAACTTCATATCGTTGGCGATATCTTCTTCCGTCTGGCCTTCGCCGGCGGTCCGTATGATGAAGCCGCCGGAGAGGCCCTGGCGGTGCTGTTGCAGGATGCGCTTCAGGCGGAGACGCTCTTCGTCGCTATCGATTTTGCGGGAGACGCCGTTGTGATCGACGGTCGGCATGTAGACACAGTAGCGACCGGGGAGGGCGATGTGGCTGGTGATGCGAGCGCCTTTTTGGGCGATGGGTTCTTTGGCGATTTGGACGAGGATTTCCTGGCCGGCCTTGAGGAGATCGGTAATGGACGGGAGCGGGGGTCGCTCGGCGCGGTCACGGACGGGCGGACGCGGAGGACGGTCGGTACGCTCGCTGCGGTCGGGGCGTTCGGCGCGTTCCTGGCGGCCGGGGCGGGCTTCGGCGACGCGGGGTTCGTCGAGCTGGACCACAGGCGGAGGCTCGGGTTGCGATTCGGATTGGTTGGCCGGATCGGCATCGAGAGCGGGCGCTGCGCCGGCGGCGGAGGCACGCAAGTCGGGGCGGGCATCGCGGTCACCGGGTCGATCGCCGTCGCGGCCGCGGCGGCGGCGGCCACGACGTCCGCGTTGGAATCGGGCACCGCGGTCCCGTTCACGAAGCGCGGCGGTCAGGCTGTGCGGCTGGCGGGCTGGTTCGGGGCCGCCTTCGCCTTCGGCGACTTCTTCCGTCTCGTCATCGGGGCCGTCTTCATCATCCTCATCGGCGGCACCGGCGAATGCTTCCGGTTCGCTTTCGGCGATCAACTCTTCGGCGGCGATTTGGGCGGCGTCGGCTTCGTCATCGTCATCCTCTGTTTCAGTGAGGAGGACCTCGCGTGCTTCCTCGATGGCGTCGACGTCTTCAAATTCAGTCTGATCGATATCATCAGGGAGTTTCGCGAACGAAGTATCGACGTAGGCAGTTGGGGGTTCGGCAACAATGATCGGAGGCGGTTCTGGAGCGGGAGGCGGCGCAACTGGCGCTTCGACGGTCGCAGCGACGGGGGCTTCGACGATTGCAGCGACGGGGGCTTCGACGATTGCGACTTCTTCGACTTCAGCTTCCGGCGCCGCCACGATTGCAACCGCCTCGATCACTTCGACCGGCGGCGCGGCGACGGCAGACCGCCGGTATTTGGCCAAAGACTCGCCGGGGAGAATCATGGACGGTTGGGAACGCTCCGGAGCGAAATACGCAGCGACGCGCGGGGCAATATAGGGAGCGGAGGCAATGGGCGGCGGAGCGGCTTCGGCGGCGGGAGCCGGGGAGTCGGAGGCGCTATCGGCGGAGGCATATTTGGAATCGGGGAGAGGCGAACCGGCGCGGCGGCGGCCACGATCTCCGCCACGGCCGTGATCGCGGTCACGGCCTCGATCCCGTCCACCGCGGCCACGATCCCGATCCCGGTCCCGGATCGGGCGGGATTCGCCGGATCCAGTGCTGGAGACAGCGGGCGCGGAGGTCTCCGGGCCGACTTCGGCGATGGCCGCTGGTTCGGCTTCCTCAACCGGGGCGAGTTCCGCCGGACGTGTGGGCTGGCGATAGGGGGCCTGTTCGCGCGCGGGGCGGGCGACGGGTTTTTCATCGCCGATCTTGTCCAGGTCTTCGTGATGGTCGTCGGCGAAATCGGACACATAGAGAAATGTGTCCCTTTCGAGACCGAGGTCGACGAAGGCGGACTGCATTCCGGGCAGGACGCGCGTGACGCGTCCCTTATGAATGCTGCCGGCGAGGGAGTACTCGTTGGCCCGCTGGAAGAAAATCTCTACAAGGACATCGTCCTCAAGAATGGCCACCTTGGTTTCGTGGCGGTTGGAGGAAATAACTAATTCTTTGCTCATCGCATGCTCTCCTTAAGGAGCAGGCGGCGCGTGAAACAACGGCAGTACGAAAGAGACAACCGGGGCGAGCAAATAGAGCCGGGTGCACTCCCGGAGTACCGGGAGCGGGCCAGAGCGGAATTTGCGAAAAATCGATTGGCAACAATGGATTGTATGAGCCGGCCCCGGGGTTTAGGGGGAGAAAGCGACCACGGAGCGCGGCCGACGATTGTATCTTTTTGTACTGGCGCTGGACGAGCCGCCGCTAACGTTCTCGGTCTGCCGGGGCCGCGCTAAAAGGTAGCGGGCGACGGCGTAAAAAAGCGGAAAAAACGGTACAACTAAGCTCCACGGCGACTGCGTGCAAGGCAGCACGGCCGGGGCGGAAAGACGATTGGGCGCGGGCGGTAAACCGGCCCGGAAGAGCGAGGCCCACTGGCGGGCAGGGGGCGAGCGAGATTTGGAAGCCGGACTTCGGCTGCGTCATCCGTGAAAACCTGAATTGAGTGAAAATGTTTCGGAACGGCCGGGGTATCCCGGGTAGGTCCTGCTTAACATCCATCAGTTTAGCCGATTCCGAGACGCGGCGTTGGGGTTAATTGGGGAGGCGGCTTTTCCTGGCGTGATGAAAATTCATTGTGCGCGGATCGTGTGCTTGGCGCTGGCGGGGTTCACCGTGAGCGGCCAGACGAATTGCGGGACGCTCAGGGGGTCGGTCAGCGACGTGACAGGCGCGGCGATTGGAGGCGCGGGGATCCCCGCTATCAGCGCCTCGCCGGGCACAAGTTTCATTGCGATTTTTTTCGGTTCCTCGCTGTTTGGTGTGGGTAAGAGAGGCGGCTTACGTTCGCCAGCGCCGAAGTGCTGGTCCTGGCAAGAGCATTCGGCCCGCAAGACCGGCCGTGGAAATGGCGGGCCGTGGAAAGCGAGGAAAACCAAGCGCAGGTTTTCGCTCTCTTCCCACCGCCCTTGGAAATCGCAAAAAGGCGCGATT
>CAMDKT010000526.1 GCA_945900935.1 Candidatus Sulfopaludibacter sp. SbA3
ATGGGTGGCTGCACGACATGCCGGGAGAACTGGGCTTGCTGGCGCATCCGGTGGTGTTGATTGCGGCGGGGGTGATGTACGCGGCGGAATTTGTGGCTGATAAAGTGCCGTTTTTTACGCCGATTTGGGATGGGATTCACACGTTCATACGGCCGGTGGGCGGGGCGCTGCTGGCGTTGAGTGCGACGGCGGATATGGACCCGCTGGTGAAGGTGTTGGCGGTGATGGGAGCGGGGACGCTGGCGCTGGGGACGCATACATCGAAGATGGGATTCCGGTTGCTGGCGCATACGGTGCCGGAGCCGGGGACGCATTCGGTGATATCGGTGGTTGAGGATTTTGCGGTGGTGGGATTGCTGCTGTTGGCGTATCAGTATCCCTGGATTGCGCTGCCGGTATTTGGTGGTGTGGTGATCGGGATTGCGGTGTTTTTGCCGTTGTTGTTCCGGATCGCGCGGTTTTTGTTGGCGGGATTGATTGGGCGGGTGATGTCGTGGTTTTCGGTGGAGGCGGCGCGGGGGCCGGTGCGGGTGTTTGCTCGAAAAGTGAAGGGCGCGCCGCGATTGGCTTCGGGGGTTTTGCAGCCGGAGACGGGAGTGTTTACGTTTTCGCGGTGGGGGCGGAGGAGGGAAGTGGTGTTGGGGGCGTTGGCACCGGGGGTGGAATGGGGGTTTGTGTATAACGTGGCGCGGACGGCGGATGGCTCGTCGTTTTATTTGACGAAGGAGTGGTGCGCTATTCCGGCGGCAGGGTCCACTTGCGCCACAGACTCGTGAGGCCGGTGGCGGGTGGCCAGAAATGCCGGATTCGGTCCGGCGGAACGATCAGAATGAGCGCTTCCCATCCTAATTCGGGCGAACGTGTGCGAGACGTGCAATTCACGGAAGATACGTTGGCGGTGGACCTTTCGGACGGGCGCACGATCATAGTGCCGCTGGCGTGGTTTCCAAGACTCTTGGACGCCACGGCGGAGCAGCGCGTTCATTGGAAAGTGAGCGGGGCCGGTTATGGAATTCATTGGCCGGATCTCGACGAAGACTTGAGTACGGAAGGGTTGCTTCGCGGGGCGCGCTGATTTCGTAGGGGCCGAGTGTATCGCCTGTCTATCGGATCGGGCCGGAATCCAGCTTGGAAAATAGTTCTTCTAAATTGACTGCAAGCTCACCGGCGCGCAGATCTGTGGCGACGCGCAGTGGTTCCAGGCCGGAGTGATACTCCCAGGCTGTGCGTTTGACGGGGTCGATCACCCAGCAGTAGGGGACGCCCCAGGCGTGGTACTCCTCGCATTTGCCGAGCATGGCGCCGAGGCGGTCTTCGGGGGAAAGGATTTCGCAGCAGAGTTGGAGCGGGTCGGTGGGGTAGGGGCCGGGGAAATCAGTGGCCATGACGACATCAGGCAACAGATACTTGGTTGGGGAAATTTGTACCGTCAATTCAGGAAGGGCCTGCATTTCCGGGCCTCGAAGGAGCATCAATAGCGCGCGCTGGATTATGGAATGGAACTTGGTCGAGTACGCCTTCGGATAAACGACTCCATCCCTGTATTCGCGGTTGGGCTTCTCCGAGTTGCGAAGGTACTCCTCAACCGTTACAAGGGTGGTGCTGCTCATAATCGTCATTCTACTCCTTGGCGGGGATGGAGTCGCTACCGCCAAAGTTTGACAATCGCCGTTTGATGGAATAACACTGTTATCACGATGAAGTCCCGGCGCGTAAGCATTCGACAGATTGGCAATTCGCACGGCGTTGTGATCCCCAAGCCGTTCCTTGTGCAACTGGGCCTGAATGGCGAGACCGGGGCGGAGATGAAGATAGAGGGCGGGGCGTTGGTGTTGCGGAGGCCGGCCAGTCCGGCGCGGACAGGTTGGGCGAAGGCGGCCAGGAAGATTGCCGAGGCTGGCGATGACGCACTGGTGTTGGGTGAATTCGGTAACGCGGCGGACGCGGAGTTGACTTGGTGAAACGCGGGAAGTGTTTTCGGAGTGATCTGGGTTTAGACCTCGAAGTTGAAGAACCTGCCGCCGGCGCCGAGGGGCGCGAGGATTTCGTAGGGGCCGAGTTTATCGCCTGTCTATCGGATCGGGCCGGAATCCAGCTCGGAAAATAGTTCTTCTAAATTGACTGCGAGCTCACCGGCGTGGAGTGCCGTGGCGACGCGCAGTGGTTCCAGGCCGGAGTGATACTCCCAGGCGGTGCGTTTGACAGGGTCGATTACCCAGCAGAAGGGGACTCCCCACGCATGGTATTCCTCGCATTTGCCGAGCATCGCGACGAGGCGGTCTTCCGGGGAGAGAATTTCGCAGCAGAGTTGGACGGGTTCGGTTGGGTAAGGGCCGGGGAAACGGCTGGCCACTACGACGTCCGGGACCAAATATTTCGTTGCGGAAATTCGTACCGTCAACTCGGGAAGCGGCCGGACACCCTGTGCCCGAAGGAGCATCAACAGCGCGGATTGGATTATGGAATGGAACTTGGTGGGCATCGCTTTGGGATAGACGACTCCGTCCTTGTATTCGCAATTGGGCTTCTCCGAATAGCGAAGGTACTCCTCGACCGGAATAAGTGTTGTGCTGCTCATGATCGTCATTCTACTCCTTTGGCCGAGACGAAAGTTTCGCGCAGGAGTTGCTCAAACGCCGGGGTGCAGACCAAAGCGTTGCCGGCGTAAATGGAATCCGTCCCGTCGAAGTTGAAGAATTTGCCGCCGGCTTCTTCGACGATCACCTTCATCGGGCAGAGGTCCCAGGCCTTGGCGCTGGGTTCCACCCAGACGTCGGCCTGGCCGCTGGCGACCATCATGATATCGGGCGAGCCGGACATACTGCGGACTGCCCAGAACTTGGACATGAAGTCGAGGACCGTGTCACGGTAAGCCCATTTCTTGTTGTTCTGAAGTCCGTTGAAGCACAGGACCGCGCGACCGACCTGATCGATGCTTGAGACCTGGATGCGATGATCGTTGCACCAGGCGCCGCCGCCTTTGGAGCCCATGTAGGTTTTGGATTGAATGGGGAAGTGGGCCACGCCGGCGACGGGTTGGCCCTCGGCTTCGAGTCCGAGAAGAACACCCCATTGAGCGTTGCCGCGGATGAAGTCGCGTGTGCCGTCGATGGGATCGATGATCCATGTGCGGCCGGAGCGGGAGGGCTTGGCGACGCCTTCCTCGCCCATTTGGCCGTCTTCGGGGAAGGCCTCTTCGAGGGCGGCGGCGATGAAGAGTTCGGCTTCGCGGTCGGCGTTGGTGACGGGAGAGTCATCACTCTTATCTTCCATTTGAATGCCGGCTTCGAAGTGCTTCATGGACATCTCGGCGCTGCGAGTGACAATGCGGCGGGCTGTCGCCAATTCCCGTTCGAAATTCATCTACTTCCATTGTAACTTGGACGCGTGTTAGAGTAGCGTTCGATGCTCAAACGAACGGTCTATTCATTGCTGGAAGAGGCGGCGACGGCACACGGGGAACTGGTTGCGCTGCATCAGCCGGTGACGACTAAGGAGGGGCGCGGGTATCGGACGTATTCGTGGATCGAGTATCGAACGATTGTGAGGGAGATCGCGTGCGGGCTGCGGGCGATGGGGATACAGAACGGCGAGATTGTGGCGGTGGGAAGCGAGACGCGGGCGGAGTTTTATTTGTTGGATCTGGGGATAATGGCGAACGGGTCGACGTCGGCGGCGCTGTATGTGAACAGCCAGGCGGTGGACCAAGTGTCGGCGTTGCGGCGGTGCGGGGCGAAGTTGATTTTTGTGGAGGACGGGAAGATCTATAAAGCATTGCAAGCGGCCGGCGGGGCGGAACTGGGGGCGCAATGGGTGGTTATGTCCGGGTTGATTGACGGCGTGATGACGCTGGATGAAGTGCGGTCCCGAGGGCGGGCGGCGATGTTGGATGACCCCGAATATTTTGAGCGGATCCGGTTGAACGTAATGCCGGAGCAGAGGGCGATTTTGTATTTGACGTCGGGGGCGACGGGGGAGCCGAAGTTTGTGGAGGTGTCGCACGCGTCGTTGGTGGCCAATGTGGACATTGGGAAGAAAGCATTAAATATGGGGCCGAAGGACCGGGTGTTGGCGTTCCTGCCATCGGCGCATATTGCGCAGCGGGTAGGGATAGAACTGCTGCCGCTGGGCTTGGGGATTCCGGTGTATTTTTCTGAGGGTCTGGCGCGGATGGCGCAGGAGTTCAAGTCCATAAAGCCGACGTTTTTCCTGGCGCCGCCGCGGGTTTGGGAGCGAGTGTACCACAGCGTGCGAACAGAGATACAGAAGCGGGGCGGGGCGACGAAGAAACTGTTTTATGCGGCGGTGGGGATGAGCGCGGCCGCGGTGAAATTGCGGGCGGAGGGGAAGCCGGTACCGCTGTGGATGCGGGCACCGTTGGCGTTGTTTGACCGGCTGGTGTTTTCGAAGGTACGGGAGCGGATGGGCGGAGCGTTGACGTTTGCGGTGTCGGGAGCGGCGCCGTTGGCCAAGGAGTTAGCGCTGTTTTATGAAGCCATTGGGATGCCCTTGCATGAAGGGTTTGGACTGACCGAGGGCGGGATTCTGACGCTGAATTTACCGGGGAAGCAGCGGATGGGATCGATTGGGCCGGCGCTGCCGGGGATCCATTTGAAACTGGCCGACGACGGGGAACTGCTGGTGGGCGGGCCGACGGTGGCGATGGGATATTTCAACGACGCGAAGGCGACGGCGGATGTGTTTCGCG
>CAMDKT010000527.1 GCA_945900935.1 Candidatus Sulfopaludibacter sp. SbA3
AATCGTTTCGATCATAGAAAGTTCGTAGACCGACTGCGCATTATCGGTGACGGGGCCGTAACTATCGACGGCGATCGTCACAGGTCCCATTCCAAGGAAGCCAAAGGCCACCAGGCCGAAGGCGAAGACAGCCGGAGCGAGCATCAGGACTGCCATGCCCATGCTCGAAACGTAATAGGCTGCGCCCATCAGCGCCAGCATGGCAAGGCCGATCCAGAAGGCACTGAAATTACCCGCCACCAAACCGGAAAGGATGTTCAGCGACGCGCCGCCCTCCCGGGAAGAAATCACGACTTCCTTCACATGCGCGGACTCGGTGGAAGTGAAGACCTTCACGAGTTCGGGAATGATGGCGCCGGCGAGTGTGCCGCAGGTAATGATAGTGGAAAGCTTCCACCACAAAGTCGGGTCGCCGCCAATGTTGGGAATCAAAGCGTAAGAGACAATGTAAGTGAGAATCACGCTGATGATGGATGTGAGCCACACAAGCGCCGTTAACGGGGCCTCGTAGTTCATCTTGTCGACGTGCTCATACTTCGCCTTGGCGATGGCTTCGTTGATGAAGTAACTGCCGGCGCTGGCGACCACCATCATGATGCGCATGGCGAACATCCAGACGAGCAGTTGAATCTGCACCAGCGGATCATGGACAGCCAGCAGGATGAAACTGATCAACGCGACGCCCGTGACGCCGTACGTTTCGAATCCGTCGGCCGAGGGGCCAACGGAGTCGCCGGCATTGTCGCCTGTGCAATCGGCAATGACGCCGGGGTTGCGGGCGTCGTCTTCTTTGATTTTGAAGACGATTTTCATGAGGTCGGCCCCGATGTCGGCGATCTTGGTGAAGATGCCGCCGGCCACTCGCAACGCGGCGGCACCGAGCGATTCGCCAATCGCAAAGCCGATAAAGCACGCCCCGGCGTAGTCGCGAGGCACGAACAATAGGATGTAAAGCATCAGCAGCAGTTCCACGGAAATGAGTAACATCCCGATGCTCATTCCCGCTTGCAGGGGGATGGCATAACACGGGTACGGCTTGCCGCGCAGCGCCGCGAACGCGCAGCGGGAATTGGCGAAGGTGTTCACGCGAATGCCGAACCAGGCGACCGAATAACTCCCCGCGATACCGACCAGGCTGAACAGCAGAATGACAACGACTTTAATCGGTTCAAAATGCTGCAGCACCCCGAAATACAAAACCATGATGACGCCGATGAAGACTTCGAGAATCAGTAGAAACTTACCTTGGGTAAGCAGGTATGTCTTGCATGTTTCATAGATCAGCTCACTTACTTCGAGCATCGACTTGTGAACAGGAAGATTCTTCAGATGGTTGTACATGATCAGGCCGAACAGGAGGCCGAAAAAACCGACAACCAGACCGCTCAGCAGCAACGTCCGCCCGGAAATCCCGTTCAGGAAAGTAGCCTTGTCGAAATCAGGCAGAATGAGGTTGGCTTCTCCTCCGGCATGACGCACCGGGGATGCATCCTGGCCGAAGGCGCAAGCGCCGATCAGGGCCAGGAGCAGTGTAAAGCAAAGGAGTCTGCCGAGGCGATTCCTGGAAAAGCGGGCGGCGGATGTTGGGCAGGCCGGCGCCGCTGGTGAAAAAATACGAGACAGGGACTGCGAAAGCATTCGAGCAATTCCTCCAAATTTTGGGGAGAACCCGGTTAGGGGCCGATCCACAGGGTAACAGCGTATCAGCAATCTGTTAACGGAAGCAACTTTTGCAGTCCCGGCGGGGAATGGTAGGACTGTCTTAACTAAGGTCATATCCCCTTTTATGGGTAAGGGCGGTTTTTTGCTAAAGCATCACGCTGCTCAGGCCGATAAAAGATTTGGAGGTGACCCTTATGGACTGGATGGTAATACTCCTGGTTTTAACGAACGTACTAACGTTAGCGTGGGCGTTAAAAAGCCTGGGCCGGCAGCCGAACCGCCATCTGCGACTCCTGGTGTTGACGGTCAGCATCGTGTCGATCACCCAGACCGTGGCGTTTCTCTGCCATTTGCAGGGCCAGTCAATGTCGCAAGCGGCATCGGTATTGCAGCAATGCGTAACCTCTATGGCCACGATGGCGGCAGTGTATTTGCTTTGGGTCGAGATTCGCGACCGGAACCGAACGGATCAGATGTTGCGTCTGGCTGAACATGAGAACGAAGTGCGAAAGGGCCGGGTCCTGCGAGAACTTCGGGTCTCCCCGCCGGCCGTCGATGCCGGTTAGAGAACTTCCAGAATCATGCATTTCAGGTAGTGGGTTTCGGGAATGGCGGGCAGAATGGGGTGGTCCGATGCTTGGGTGCGCCGTTCGAGAAGGCGTAGGGTGCGCCGGGAATCCCGCGCCGCCTCTGTGACCGCTTCGAGGAGCATGACTTCACTCATGTGGTGGGAGCACGAACATGTAACCAATATCCCCCCAGGGTCCAAAAGCTGTAATGCTCTGAGATTGATCTCCTTATATCCTCGCGCGGCGCCATCGAGAGTGGCTCTGGTCTTGGCGAATGCCGGTGGATCGAGCACGATGGTCTGGAATCGGCGGGCCGCCGAGCGGTGGCTGGAGAGTAGATCGAAGACGTCGGCTTCCACGAAGCGTATATTTTGGATCCCATTCCGCTCCCGGTTCCGGCCGGCGGCGGCAAGGGCGGCGGCGCCCGAGTCGACGGCTTCGACTGTTGTACAAGCCCCGGCAAGATGGAGCGCGAAGCCGCCGGTAGACGTAAAGCAATCCAACGCTTCGCCGTGCGCCCAACGGGCGGCGGCCACGTAGTTTTCCCGCTGATCGAGATAGACGCCGGTCTTCTGGCCGGTGGCGAGGTCGGCGTAAAAAACAACGCCGTTCATTTCGACTTCGACGGTAGGAGCCGGGGTGCCGGTTAGTGGGCCGCCACGGAACGGGAGTTGTTCCTTCGTGCGTACCGGAACGTCGTTACGCTCCCAAATGCCGCTCGGGGAGAGGAGTTCTTCCAGGAGCATCACAATGAGCGACTGCGCGCGGTCCATCCCCTGCGTCAGAGTTTGGATAACGAGCGTGTCATCGTATTGATCGACAATTAGACCGGGCAACCGGTCGGCTTCGCTAAAAACGAGCCGAAAGGCGTTGGAGTTCTTGACGGCTTTGCGGCGATGAGTGATCGCCGCCGCCAGGCGTGTACGGTAGAAAGCTTCGTCGAGGGGTTCGATCTGATTGGAAAACAGCCGGAGCGCAATCTGCGAAGAGGCGCTGAAATGCGCTGTGCCGAGCGGCAGTCCGCGGGGGTCAAGGACCGTGACCGTGTCTCCGGGCCGGGCGTTTTCGGGGCGGTCGATGTCGGAGGCGTAAACCCAGACATGACCGGCGGCGAGACGATCCGCGGCCCGGCGTTGAATCCGAAGGGAAGGGCGTTGCACGTTCTTCTATTTTAGATGCTGCAGAGGGTTCCCTCCTCCCACTGCTCGCATTGCCGTCCAGCTATTCGGCTTTTCTACGCCATTCGCTGTCGTATCCAATAGACGCCCCGGTACAACAAAAGCGCGCCCAGGAACATTCCGTAATAGATCGGCGTCCAAAGCGCCGCCTTCCCCTGCCAAAAGAAATGAACCACTCCCGCAATCGCCGCACCGTAGGCGAGCCGGTGCAACAGTTGCCAGCGCTTTCCGCCCATCCAGCGAACCGTCGCGTTGAAACTGGTAGCCGCCAACGGCGCCATCAGCGCCAAAGCGAGCATACCGGCGATAAAAAACCGGCGAATCGTCAAGTCCTCCCGGATAATTTCCATGTTCCACTGTACATCCACCCAAAAGTAGTGCAGAGCATGGAGACAGCCGTAGAAAAACGCATGCAGGCCGATCATGCGGCGAAACCGAATGAGTCCGTTCTGCCCCGGCAGCCGGCGAAGAGGCGTAATACAAAGGCTCAGCAGCAAAAATCGAAGCGTCCAGTTCCCGGTATAACGGGCAACGGTTTCCAGGCGGTTGATGCCGAGTTCGTTGTTGTGCCAGCGCAACGCCAATAGGACCAGCGGCAGAAGACACAGCAAGAAGACAGCGGGTTTGGCAAAACGGCTATTCCAAATTCGATTCACATAACGAGTATCCTCAACCTCCACTCACATTATTCCCCAACCGGCCGAAAAGAAACTCTGGAGGACGCTTCGGCTGGAAATTCCCTTCCGCTGGAAATTCCCTTCCGCTGGAAATTCAGATGACAGGACAAAAGCGCAAACGCCGGTTGCGGCCCCCGGCGGCGGCCAGATTATTAACTATGGTCCTGGCCGTACTGCTAGCCGGTTGGTGGAGCGCCACCACACCCGCCCCCGATCCCGAGACGACGGCCAGCATCGCAACGGTGCCTGCCTATCCCTCTAAACGATTGGTCTTTCCGTGGTCAGTGGTCTCTGGCGGCGTTACCTCACCGCTGGCAATGCGGGAAGCGATGCAGGATGACCCGGTGGTGAAAGCTCATTACGCAGGCTTGAACCCGGCCGCGTTCCGAGCGGAAACGCTGGCAGCTGATCGCCGGGGCTACGTCAGCTACCGCATCCGGGATAAGGTCTATTGGACCCGCAGAATGGTTACACTTCAGGCTGGAGAAACTGTACTCACCGACGGCGAATCCATGCTTCGCGGCCGCTGTGGAAACCTGATTTCCTTCATAACCCGGGAGCCTGTGGCACCGGTGGACGACGAACCACTGGTACTCGCCATGGATCAAGCCGTCCG
>CAMDKT010000528.1 GCA_945900935.1 Candidatus Sulfopaludibacter sp. SbA3
CACAGTCCTGTCAATAGCTATTGTATAGCGACGCAGCTACACTTTGCAAATCAGTATTTCCGTATATACACTGCGAGACGCGTTAACTCCCTCTCTATCAGTACTTTGCACGGAATTGGAAGCGCTGGCCTAGGAAACTCCCGCTAGCGGGACTTTCGCAAAACCGGGCGTGTCTTTTTCGTAGTGCAGACTTAAACATTCGGTGGGATGCCATCGGCGCGCTAGATGAAAGAAGTACATGACGAAGATGTCTGAATCCCCGGCCGCGCGGTTCCTGGTTTGGAGTAAGACCGTTCCCGGGCAAGCAGGATCGGCCGCTGATCAACGCGGAGGAACGCCGATTCCTCCGCTCATGGCGGGTACTCGCACGACAGTGGCGGCTCTACGCTCTCGCCGCCACTATTGACGATTGTTTCACCTAGCCGGAGAATCGTGCCTGGATCTATGCTTGCAGCTCTCTCGCGAAGAAAATGGCCTTGGTTTTGCGAAAGTCCCACTAGCGCTGCCCTCGCCGTTACCGTTGGTTGTTCAGGCTCGCCGGCGCCGCCCGAAAACTGTATCTCCTCGGCCGACGGGTCCGGTTCCGGCAGGTTGTCGAGGCCGGTCAGGCGTTTGTCTTAGAGCCCGCAGTCACCGGGACGGGTCTTGTTCCGCGGCGCGGCCTCGATGCGGATTCGTCCGGTGGCGTTAGCGAACTCTTTCCGTATGATAAACTTCCTCTCCGATGCAAGTTTCCATTTTCGCGATTTTGCTTCCCGTTGTTTGCGCCGTTGCCGCGGGTGAAGATTGGACCCGTTTTCGTGGTCCAAACGGTTCCGGCGTGGCAGTTGGCGCGGGTTATCCGGCGGTGTTCAAGAAGGACGCGAATGTGGTATGGCGGACCCCCGTGCGGCCCGGAAAATCGTCGCCGATTCTGACGCCGAAATATGTCTTCCTGACGGGTTTCGACGACGGGAAATTGTACACGCAATGCTTCGACCGGCAGACAGGCAAGTTGCTTTGGGAGCGCAGCGTCGATAGGGCGCATAACTTGCTTGCCAACCGGTTGAATCACCCTGCCGCCATCACGCCGGTCACCGATGGCGAGAATGTATTCTCGTTCTTTAAGGACTACGGATTTGTTGCTTACGACGCGACCGGCAATGTGCGCTGGAAGGCCCCGATGGGTCCGTTTCATACTGCCATGGGGCTGGGGGCCGCACCGATTTTGGCGGGACCGAATGTTGTCCTTTTGGCCGATCAGGTGGAGGGTTCGTTCGTGGCGGGGCTCGACCGGAAAAACGGGGAATTGCGCTGGAAGTCCGCTCGGGAAGAGGGGGAGGGTTGGGGCACACCCTTGTTTTTAGATACGGTGAAACGGACACCGTATGTTTTGACCGCCAGCCGCGGACAGTTCGGCGCTTATACAGTGGGCGACGGCAAACGAGTGTCCACGCTGCGCGGGCTGCCGACCACCGTTGTCGGCAGTCCGGTAATTGATAATGGCGTTTTGTATGTCCAGGGCTATGGGTCCGACGAGCCCGCGCCGTTTGCCTCGCGGCTGGCGGCGTTTGACAAGAATCATGACGGCCAGTTAACGCAGGATGAGTATTTGGATGATGCCTTTGTGGCTGGTATTGCGAAGTATGTGGGCAACCGGGATATGGTGGTCACCGAGGCCGAGTGGCTTGCCAAGCAGAAGGAAGTACTTGGCCCAAATTGCCTGGTTGCGTATCAATTGGAGTATGACGCGGGGGGTAAACCCGCGCCCCGTGAGTTATGGCGTTATGAGAAGAGCTTCACGGGAGTAATTCCGACGCCGCTGATATATCAAGGGGTGCTTTATTTTGTGAAGAATGGCGGCATCCTGACGGCGTTGGACGCCAAGACAGGCGCGGTGTTGAAGACGGGGCGGGTGGCGGGTGCACTGGGCGGTTATTCGTCGTCCCCGGTGGCGGCGGATGGAAAGATATATCTGGCCAGCGAGGATGGGAATGTAGCGGTTGTACAGGCGGGCGCGGCGTGGGAGGTGTTGTCCGCAACGAGTCTTGGTGAGAGTTGTTACGCCACACCGGCGCTATCTGAAGGAGATATCTATTTACGGACGGACGAGGCACTGTATCGGTTTAGCGGGACCAAAAATAAGTGATTTGTTCGGCAACGGCGGCGCTTCGTTAGACCTCCTTCGCCAAATCCGGTTTCACGCGATGAAAATGGATCGGAGATTCGTCACCGACATCACGACCGGCAAACAAGCGGCAAACGTTGCCCGCGGGTTGACCAACCGAACACTGCGACCACGTGCAGGGTTATTTCACTGGCCGCCCCGTTCCTGGCGCGGAAATACTGAAGCTTTTGCGTTCGGGCCGGAGCCTGATTACTGCGCCGCCGGGCGTGACAGTTGAGTCCGGTCTCAAGCATTTGAGCGCGACGCACACGACCGCCGCGCTGCAATGGGCGACGGAGCGGAAGGCCAGGCAGGCAACGCCGCTTTCCATTTCGCGGTAAGCTACATTACTTGTTCACATCCATTCGCTTTCGCCTCAGCGTGATGATGCTCCTGGAATATATGGTCTGGGGAGCGTGGTATCCGGATTTCTCGGCGTACCTGGGAAAAGCGCTGCGATTTTCCGACGGCCAGATCGGCGCTATTTACGCGCTGCTGCCGATTGGCTGCATGGTTGCGCCATTCTTCGCCGGTCAACTGGCTGACCGGTTTATGCCGACCAACCGCCTGTTGGCGATTCTGCATCTGGCCGGCGCGGTGCCGCTTTACCTCATGGCCTCAGCCAATGATTACGACGGGGTTTGGCAATGGATGCTGCTGTGGGCGCTGCTCTATGGCCCGACGCTGGCGCTCACCAACTCCATTTGTTTCCACCATCTGCCCGCGGCGGAAGGGGAATTCGGCTTGGTGCGTGTGTGGGGCACGATCGGTTGGATCGCTGTTGGCCTGCTGCTGGGAGTGGCGTTGCGGGAGTGGCTGCCGGGTCTGGCCGGCCGTTTGGGCGGGTTCGACGGGATGTGGCTCGCCTTCGTTCTGTCATTGCTGCTGGGGCTGTTCTGCCTGACGCTGCCGCATACTCCGCCGGCGCGCAAGAACGATAGTCCGCTGGCGTTCCTTGGGGCGCTGCAATTGCTGAAGAACCGCGAGTTCGCGATTTTTTTGGGCTTGGCTTTCGTGGTGGCGACGGAACTGATGTTCTACTTCATTCTCACCGGCCCGTTCCTGTATTCCATTGGCCTGCCGGAGGGTCAAGCGCCGGCTTGGATGGCGATTGCGCAGGCGGCTGAAATACTGACGATGATCCTGCTGCCGAAAATGCTCAAAAAATGGGGCATTCGCGGGACCATGGCGATCGGGATCCTGGCGTGGCCGGTGCGCTACGCCGTCTTCGCGCTGGGCGGGCCGCTGTGGCTGGTGCTGGCGTCGTTGACGCTGCATGGGATCTGTTACGTCTGCTTTTTCACGGCGTCCTACATCTATGTCGATGAGGTTGCGGGGCCGGAAATACGCGCGTCGGCGCAGGGGCTTATCGCCTTTGTTTTGCTGGGCGCCGGGATGGTGGTTGGGAGTTGGTTTGCCGGTTATATCGCAGGGATGTTCAAGGACGACTACACGAAAATATTCATGGTGCCGTTGGTGTTGACCGTAGTGTGCGCCGTGATTTTCATGGCGATGTTCAGGCCAAAAGCGCGGCCGGCTTAACGCGAACCCCGTGTCACCCAGTATCAGGCACCTATTTCGCAAGATCCAATCACTGCTGCAGGGACAAAAGTGTCTCGCCGAGGATCGCCGCCGCGTCGGCGCGGTTGACGCCGATGCGGGCCAGCACTTCGGTCTGCGCGGTGAATACCGCGTGGACCCATCCGCGGGGAAAGAAAGATGAATCGGTGCCGAAGAGCAGACGGCGCGGCCCGGCGACGGCGAGCGCCTGGCGAAAGACCGCTTCCAGATCGAGCGCGCCGGCCGCGTACTTGGTCCAGTTATTGGAACTGGACGTATCCAGATAGACGTTGGGACAAAGGTCGGCGAGCATCAGCGCCTCGCGGAAGAAGCCGGCGCCGAAATGGGGAATCACGAACCGCACCCCCGGGTGGCGCAGCGCTACATTATGCAGATCCAGCGGGTTGGAAAAGCGCATGTCGAAGGGGGAGGGAAGTCCGAGCTTCTTTCGCACGCCAACGCTGAGCACCCCGCAGTGCACGAAAACATTCCGCCCGGCGGCCAATGGCCAAAGGGGTTCCAACCGCTCGTCGGCCACTGAGTAGCGATGCATGGCCGGGAACAAACAGACGGTGTGAAGGCCGGCGGCGAAGGCCGATTGGAGACGCGCGGCGGCGTCCGGTGCCAGCGGGTTCAATAGAAACTGGCCGTGAAGGCGCGCGGGGTGCCTGGCGACGGCGCGGGCCACGGATTCTTCATCGCCCGGCATGCTGGCGATGATCGCCGCTGAGGTAACGCCGTGCCGGTCAAGCTCGGCCACCCAGCGATCGGCCAATAATTCCGGTTCCGCCGCCGGCGCTTCCCATTCTAATTGCGCGGCAACCTCGGCCACGTCGCGCCCGCCCGTCAATAGGCTAAAAAACCGGTGCGAAAAGAAATGCACATGGGCATCGCGGACAGTTAGCGGGAGTTTCCTAGGCCAGCGCTTCCAATTCCGTGCAAAGTACTGATAGAGAGGGAGTTAACGCGTCTCGCAGTGTATATACGGA
>CAMDKT010000529.1 GCA_945900935.1 Candidatus Sulfopaludibacter sp. SbA3
GGATACCGGTACCCGCCCCCGCCCGCCAACTCCACCATTCCCAATTTGCCCAGACAAATCGCCCCGGCTTTGTCTAACTTCTTCACCACCGTCGCATGTTCTTCAAACACCTGACCCGCGTAAGGCTTCGCCCCCCAGGATGTAGGAAACTTGCCATAACTGAACAGGTCCTTGGCGCCGTAAGGCACTCCCTGCAAAAGTCCGCGCGTCCGCCCCCGCTTCAATTCTTTGTCGATGTCTTTCGCCCGCGAAATCGCCGGCTTTCGCAAAGACAGCGCCAAAGCGTTATACCGCGGACCAATTGTTTCCAGCCGGTCCAGCCACGCCTTGGTAAGTTCCTGGCACGAGAACTCCTTCGCGACTAACTTGGCATGTAACTCCCCGATCGAGAGCCAGAACACATCCGGAGTATTAAGCTTTGAAGGCAAAGGCCGGCTCCGTCGCTATCGGTATCGAGAACTTCGCCAACTCCGCCCCGTTCCCCTTTACCCGGACCCGCGCCGCCGTAAGGTCTTCGACCGCCGTCGTCTGCGCCGGAGCAACCGCCGCTCCCGCAAACAATGCCCATGCCAAGTCTCGTCGCCGCATATCGCAATTCTAACCGAAACTAATGGTCAGCCAAAGACTCCAGCGCCGCCTTTTCCATCACCGCCCTCGGTGCCGTCTCCCCCGTGAAAATCTCAAACTGCCGCGCAGCCTGCTCCAGGAACATCGCCAGCCCGTCAATCGTCTCGCACCCCTGGTCCTTCGCCCGCTTCAACAACATCGTTTCCCGCGGGTTGTACACCATGTCAAACACCAGTTTCCCTGGTATCAGCCCGTCGAAAAAACACTCCTCCGCATGAGGCCACATCCCCATCGGCGTGCAATGCACCACCACGTCAAACATCTTCGCCGCCGCCTGTTCCCGCGACAACGGCTCCCCATTGCAAACCCGTGCCAGTGCCCGCACCCGGTCCAAATTCCGCCCCACCAGCGAAATCTTCGCCCCGGCGTCGGCCAGCGCAAACGCCGCCCCACGCGCCGCTCCCCCATTCCCAACAATGAGTGCCGTCGATTTAGACAGCTTCAGCCGCTTCGCCAGCGGAACCGTCACCCCCTCGGCGTCCGTGTTCGTCCCCCGCCATTTCCCGGCCTTCTTCCAAATCGTGTTGACGGCGCCAATCCGCCGCGCCAACGGCTCCACCGTATCCAGATAACGCAGTACTTTCTGCTTATGCGGAATAGTAATGCTCGCCCCCGCCAATGGCAGCGCGTCCGCCATCAGAAAGAAATCCTTCAACTGATTGCTGTGCACCAGGAACGGTAAATACACCGCGTCCATCCGCTTCGATTGAAACGCCCGGTTATGCACGCTCGGCGAAATCGAATGCCGTACCGGATCGGCCACCACGCCGTATATCTTCGCCGCCTTCGTGAACTTGTCCACGCGATACAAATGCCGTAACATCCTCGCGCTTACCTGTCCATTCGCCGTCCCCTCCGCCGCGTTCGGCGCCGCATACGTATACAACCCGCCAAATGACGGCGCCAGCACCCGCGTCGAAAACCCCGGCTCTCCCATCGCCAGCACCACTAACTTCTCCCGCGGATGCGCCTTCGCCAGCGCCAGCATCTTGTGCGCGTCGCTCGGCTTCCGCGCCATCGTTACGATTTTGTAGGCGTATGCCGCTATCTTCGACATTCGCTTGAATATCGGTTCCAGCGCCGGCGTTCCCTCAAAGTTGTGGTAACTCAGTACTAACTTGGACGTGCTCCGCAGCGTCTCCAGCTTCTCAATCGCGTTCTCGGCGCTTTCAATTTCCACATCTACGGCCTCCGCCCCTGCGTCCACAGCGGCTTCGAGGATGCAGATCTGTTCGCCGATGCTGCCGTCAAACTTCCCGTGGTTCTGGTGCCGCCGGCATGTCGCCAGCACGGTACACTCCGGATTCTTCTCCAAAAAAAGCGGCAGCGCATTCACCCCATCCATTGGGTCCGGCAGGTAATCGAGCCGGAATTCCAGAAACTTCTCGCCGCTCTCAACTTCAGAACGGGCATGCTCCATCAGTTTTTCAACCGTGTTGAGTCCGAGCGCGATGCAGATTTTAGGTAGAGGTGGCTGAGCGGGCATTGTTCTATGCAGAGAAACGACGGGTGGTGATACAGCTTATCACTAGCCGCGCGCCCCAGCCAAATGAATTCTTCCAGCCGCGCCATCCCCGCATCCACTTCCCACCGCGTTTACTGTCCCAGCGCCGCAATTCTCACCTCACGTACCAGGAGCGTTCCCTGCATTTTATTGTCGAATTTCTCGGATTGCCGCCGAAGCACCGCAATCGTAATCCAGCCGCCGGGGGGCGGCAAACGTGTCATCAATCCGAAAATAGGGACGCTGATCCGTCGCCAGTCCATCTCCCACCGGTGCCTTCACAGGAGCGTTCGCAGTCAGTGTCCAGGCCAACCGGCCCTGGGTTCGCGGACGGACGAAACGGCCGTCAAGCACTCTGTTCTTCGCTGGATACCCCGGCTCAATTTGCGCCGCCGCCCACGTCTCTACCGCTCCCCGCTCCTGGAGCCACGCATACACTGCCTCCGCCTCCGGCAGCCGCTCCGGGACAGTGGACTGTGCGCACAACGACTATTTGCAGTATTTGGTTGAGCTGGGGGCGTGTGGGGCGGCGGCGGCGTTGCGTGAAAAATCGCGGGTTATTTCGGAATAAAACGGAAGTTAGTAAGTCCGAAGATATCGCCGCCGGGGATGATGAGGCCGAACTTACCTTGGGTTAAGTTACGGCTGTTAGTGGAAAACGAGTCGATGGTTTTCCATTCGGTGCCATCGAGGAGGAAAGTCTTGACGGTGGCGGGGGTGATTTCGATCTGGACGCTGTAATTCTTGGTGTCGGGGAGTTTGTGTTCGGCGCGGAATTCGTTGCGGTCGCGGCCGTTGACGATTTCGTGGCGGAAGAAGTTTTTGCGATCCAACTGGAAGCGGACGTAGTTACGGGCGTCCTGAATGTCGACGGCCCATTGGAGGCGGCGGCCGTCGATACGGGAGATATTGAAGCTGAAAGTGCCCTGAGCGGGGGTGATGCCGTAGGTGACAACGCCGCCGCCTTTGCGTTTGTACCAGCCGCCTTCGGGGACCCAATCGCCGGCATTGTCCCAGTCGGCCATGCCGCCGGCGCGGCGGGCGGGGGTGGCGTCCTTCTTAGCGGCGGCGGGTTGCTTTTGTTCGGTGAGGGGGATGTCGATGGTTTTGTTTTCGCCGTTGGCGATGACGACGGTTTGGGAGCGGTCCGCGTAATTGGGCGCTTTGGCGGAGATGATGTAAGTGCCTTCGGCGAGTTGGAGAGTAGTACCGGTGATGGCGCGTGGGGCGGCGTCGGCGGGGCCTTTGATGGTGAGTTGCGCGGACGCCGGGGTGACGTTCAATTTGATGGTGCCGCCGGCGGCGGAGAGGGTGACGTCGGCACCGGAGAGTTCGATGGACTCACCGGCGCGGAACTGGCGGGGATTGCGTTTTGGGGCCATGCGATCACGGCGAAGTTCGACAACGTGTTCGCCGGGGGCGACCTGAGCGAAATCGAACGCGCCGGAGGCGGGGACGGCACCGATGAGGGTTCCGTCGAGATAGACCTGTGTGCCAGGGGCGACGCCGCGGAGGCGGAGGGAGGAGAGGCGGGGGATTGCTTTTAGTTTGAACTCGAGGCGGGCTTCCTGGCCTTTGGCGATGACGATTTTCTGCGGGGGATCGGGAGTGAATCCGTCTTTGGCGACGCGGACGGTGTAGGTGCCGACGGGGATGCCGGGGACGCGCATTTGGCCGCCCTTGGATTTGTTGCGGGCGGGGCGTTCATTGAGGAAAGCGGCGACGTCATCTTCACCGGATGTGGAGATGAGGAGTGATCCGGCGTTGATGTCGAGCTTGAGATAGGCGGTGAGGGTGGGTTGGGCGGAGATGGAGACGAGGAGATTGCGTTTGCTGGTGCCATCGTCGACGGAGAATTCGCGGTCACCGGGCTGGAGAGTGTTGACATCGAGACCGGCGGGGGTGGCGTCACCGGCGGGGTTGCCGTCGATGGCGACTTTGAGGATAGGGATGGAGGAATGGATGCGTGTTTGGCGGCCGACATTGAGGACGAGGATAGCGAGAGTGTTACGGGCGGTAAGCGGACCGACGATGACGGGCTGACGGCCGGGTTGGGCATCGAATTCGAACTGGGCCTCGCTGGCGGCGGCGGTCACTTTGATGGTGTGTTTGCCGACGGCGATGCGATCGAGGATGAGCTGACCGTCCTGGAGATCGCCGTAGGGAGCGCCATCGAAGGTGACTTTGCCGGCGGTGAAATCGGTATAGAGGCGAACGGAGAGGGAGAGGGGGGTGAGGGGGATATCGACGTTGGCGGGGGAGTCGGCGGCGACCTCGAGTTTCGACGTGCCGGGTTCATAGCCGGGGAGGACGGCCTGAATTTCATAAAGGCCTGGGGCGAGTTCGATATTGCAATCGGAGGTGCATTTTACTTCGCCGTTGACGCGGATGGAGGCACCGGGGGGGGTGGTTTTGAAGGCGACCTTCGTGTTATTGGAGATGGAGGTCTCCTCTTTCGCCTTGCGGGCGGTGCGGACGGTGTAGATGCCGGCGGCAGCGACGAGGAGGCCGAGGACACCGCCGACGGCGGCGGCGCGTTTCCAGTTAAAAGCAGCGGGTGAG
>CAMDKT010000530.1 GCA_945900935.1 Candidatus Sulfopaludibacter sp. SbA3
GATCGGAGGCTCACGGTGGGCCTGTATCAGAGCCAATTCGGCGGCATTCACGCCGGGATGTTCGGCCGGGTTCTCCGTGGATTGCCAATGCCAGATCGCGGCGACGGCCAGGCCGAGCAGTCCGCACGCAAGGAAGGAAGTGCGCCAGCCCCAGGTGGTCATGCTGTGGGCAATGGCCGGTGGTGTGAACGCGCCCCCGATTCCGACGGCAACCAGAAACAGACTGCTGCCGCGCGCCCTTTCCGGAACCGCCATCCAGCGTCCGAGCATCTTGTTGGTACACGGAAGTGCGGGCCCCTGGCCCACGCCGATGAGAAAACGGACCAGCCAGAAAGCGCCCGCCACAGGCATCCAATTTCCGGGCCGCAAATCCGGAGCGACCGCAGTCAGCGCCGTAAACAGCGACCACCATAAAATTGCCGCCGTAAGAACCCGGCGCGCGCCGAATCGATCCCCCAGCCAGCCCCCCGGCACTTGAAACAAAGCGTATCCCAGCACGAAGGCGCTCAACAGTGAGCCGATTTGAATGTCGCTCAGGGAGAATTCCTGCTGAATGTATTTGGCCGCGACATTCATATTGAAGCGATCGATGAACGTCAGCGTGACCACCATCAGCAGCAGCGCGTAGAGCCGCCAGCGGATGGACGTGGGATTGGTGGCCATAATGCTCTAAGGACGTGAAGCCAATTGATGTCCGGGCGCTAGCGTTTTGGTGCGATAAACGCTTCCCCCAGCCGTAATGTAAAGAGTGGTTGCTTCGGCGCCGCGGCCAAAGCCCACGTTGGTCGGGCGTTCGGGAGTGGGCAGGTAGGCAAGCTCCTCGCCCGTCGGAGAGTACACATTAACGCCGAACCGCTTTTCGTTTCTTACCGCGACGAAAAGATTCCCCGCGGCGTCGCATACCAGGCCGTCCGGTCCGTCTTCGGGCGCATAGTTCACCAGACGCCGGCGAAAGGTGGCGGAACCGTCGGCGTGCAGATCGTACGCGGAAAGTTCCATCCTGCCTTTGCGGGCTGGCGCGCCTTTCGGCAAGCGGTCGAATCCAAGGAGTCCATCGTCATTGGTCACCACGTAAAGCGTTTTCTGATCGGGCGAGATCGCGACGCCATTGGGCTTGGTGGCATCGGTGATGATCCGCTGCACTCGGCCATCCGGGTCAAGGCGGTAGACGGCCATAACGGGCTGTTCGATCGGTTCGTGGCCCAGGTATCGCGGATCGCTGAAATAGATGCGTCCCTGCGCGTCGATGGCGATATCGTTGGGCGAATTGAAGGGTTTGCCTTCAAAAAGTCCGGCAAGAATTACGCTCTTCCCGGTGGCCAGGTCGGTCCGGGTGATCCGGCGGCCGCCGTAGTCGGCGCCTTCGGCGGCAAGCATCCGGCCTTGCGCGTCGAACTTCAAACCATTGGACATGCCGCTGGGTGAGCGGTAAACGGCGGTCTTGCCGGACTTGGGATCGTAGCGAAGGATGTGCCCGGCCTGCATACCGGTTTCCGTGGTAAACGTGATGTCGCTGAAAAACACCGTCCCGTCGGGCGCCACGGCCACGCCTTCCGTCAGATGGCCACCCTCATAGATCTTTTCCAGCCTGGCGCCGGGAGCAAAGACCTGCGCGATTAATTGAGCGGCAGTTAGTGCCATCAGCACGCCGAAGAATAATTTCATGTCGATGCGATATTATCACGTGGAGTCATTTATGAAAGCTTGGCGATTTTACGGGTTCGGAGATCTTCGGCTGGACGACGTACCGCTTCCCGCGCTACGGCCACGGCACGTGCTGGCGCAGGTACTGGTGGTGCAGCCCAGCGTGACGGAGGCGCAGTTGGCGGCTGGCGTCCGCACGCTTGCCTTCGAACGGATTAAGAAACGGCTGGAGACGGAAGCGCCGGTGCAGCTTTTCGGCCATGAATTCTGCGTGCGGATTGTGGAAGTAGGCCCTGGTGTGACCCGCTTCAAGGTGGGCGACCGCGTTGCCGCGCGGGCTAAACTGCCGTGCGAAAGTTGTCCCCTCTGCGATACCGGACGCGGCCATTTATGCCGGAAAGGGCCGATCATTGGCTTTCAACTTCCCGGCTGTTTCGCCGAGTATGCCGTGCTGCCGGAAATTGCGCTGACATTGGTCGACGATCAGATTTCCGATAGTGAGGCCGCGTGCCTGCAATCGCTGAGCGACAGTGTCGCGTCGGTCGAGACCGCCGAAATCAAGATCGGGAATTCGATAGCGATTATCGGGCAGGGCAGCATGGGCCTGGAGTGCATGCAGGTTGCCCGAGTGAGCGGCGCGGGGAAAATCATCACCGTCGATGTGCGCGAGGAAGCCTGCGCCATGTCGAAGGAACTCGGCGCCGATTACGCCATCAATGCAAACACCGAAGATCCAGTGGAAGCAATCCGGAGGTTGACCGATGGCAACGGCGCGGACATTGTTTTTGAGTGCGCCGGCGGCAGCCCCACGCAGGGTATGGCAGGGGTGCGAAGCGTGGCCCAGGCGATAGACGCGGTGCGCTCCGGCGGCAAGATAATCGGCGTTTCCTTTTTCGGTTCTCCGTTTGAACTGGACGTCGACCTGCTGCGCGAACGCAGTTTGCGGTACCTGTTTCCGGACATCAGCACGCTGGAACATTTGCAGCACACGGTGAATTTGGTGGCCGGCGGGCGCGTGCGGTTGAAGCCAACCATCACCCATATTCTGGACGGGATTGAAAACGTGCCCAAGGCCTTTGAAATCACGGCGAACAAGGGCAAGTTCAAAGCGATCAATCCGGCGCAAGTGAGGATGGCCGTATGAAGGCGCGTGAGCGTTTGCTGAAACTCGGCGCCAGTCCGGTGTCGGATGCGCTCGACAAGGGCGGGGCGATGGATCATGAAATGCGCCCCTGGTCCGCCAATGCGCGAATGGCGGGGCCGGCGTTCACGGTCCAGTTACATACGGCGGATATTCTGATGGTGAGTAAGGCGCTGGCGGAGTGTCCGGCGGGGCATGTGCTGGTGATCGATGGGCATGGGGAACGGAACACGGCGCTGTGGGGCGGGTTGACGACGATGTCGGCGTTGCGCAAAGGCCTGGCGGGTGTCGTGGTGGATGGGGCAATCCGCGATCTGGCCGACATTCGCGCCAGCAAGCTGCCAGTGTTCGCCCGGGCCGTGGTTCCCAATGCCGGGGGCGCGCAATATGCGGGAAAACTGCAGGTCTCGGTCGCGTGCGGCGGCGCGGTGGTTCATCCGGGCGATTGGCTGGTGGGTGATGACGATGGCGTCGTCGTGATTCCGGCCTCCCGTCTGGAGGAAACTTTGGAGAAAGCCACGCGCATTGTGGAAGCGGAAAAGCGGATTGCGAAAGCCATCCGGGCTGGCGTCGAGGTGGCCACACTTTTGCGCGTCGACGAAACGTTGGAGCGGAAATCGAAGGAGATCTTCGTGCCTCAATTGCAGATGGAGAAGAAGTAAAAATCTATGCTACGTCGTACTTTCCTGCCATTCGCGCTCGCTCCGCTCATCCCCGGAGAAGAGTATATCTACGGACCCGACTCGTCGCGCCAAACCAACGTCCCCCGCGGCACCGTCACCAAACACCTTTGGGACACAAGCGCCGTCTATCCGGGCACGACGCATGACTATTGGATTTACGTGCCTGCCCAGTATGATCCCGCGAAGCCGGCGGCGGTGATGATCTTTCAGGACGGGGCCGGCTTCGTCAACGAAACCGGTAGTTTCCGCGTGCCTGTGGTGTTCGACAACCTCATTCACAAAAAAGAATTGCCGGTCATGATCGGCATCTTCATCAGTCCCGGTATCCTGCCCGCCCGCGACGCGTCCCAGCAGGCTCGCTTTTACCGCAGCTTCGAATACGACGCGGTGACCGGGCGGTACGCGCGATTCCTGATTGAAGAGATTGTGCCCGAAGTTGGCAAGTCCTACAGCCTCACCGCCGACCCCAATCTACGCGCCATTTCCGGTTCTTCCTCGGGCGGGAATTGCTCGGTGAATGCGGCCTGGGAACGCCCGGATTATTTTCGCCGCGTGGTGAGTTTCATCGCTGGGTTCACTCATCAGCGCGGCGCGTTGATTCTGCCGTCGCAGGTGCGCAAATTCGAAGGCAAGCCGCTGCGGATTTTCCTGCAAGATGGAACCGGCGACGTCAACATTCAGAGTAATCAGGATATGATCGCCGCCTTGGACCAGGCAGGCTATGACGCCAAACTGGTAGTAGGCAGCGAGGGCCATAACTCCAAGCACGGAGGCCCGCTGCTGCCGGATGCGCTGCGCTGGGTGTGGAGGGACTGGACCCAGCCGATCGCCAAGCCGCTTACGTCATTCGCAGCCCGATTCGTTGATCCGTTGGTGAATTGGGAACCGGTGAGCGGCGGACACAAATTCACGGAGGGTCCAGCCGTAGACCCGGAGGGCAACGTTTACTTCTCCGATATTCCGAACAACCGGATTCACAAAGTGGACCACGCCTCCGGCAAGGTGAGCGTCTTCAAAGAAGATACCGGCGGCGTGAACCGACTTATGTTCGGCCCCGACGGGCGCCTCTTCGCCTGCCAAAATGGCCGACGGCGAATCGTCGCCTATGACATGGCGGGGAACGAAACTGTCATCGCCGAAGGAGCCGTATCCAACGACCTGGCGGTCACCGCGAAGGGCGAGATCTACTTCACCGAACCC
>CAMDKT010000531.1 GCA_945900935.1 Candidatus Sulfopaludibacter sp. SbA3
GGAGGATGAGCATCCACTTCTTCCTTTGTAGAGATGAATTTAAGATGTTTGGAAAGGTAACCGGTGTCCTGGATTTTGACGCCTCGCCAAAGCGGCTTACAATCCTTCAGGAGTTGCCGGTGTTTCCCAAAATCAGAAAACCAGAACCCGGAAAAACCGGAGCAGACATTAAACGCCCGCAGGATTCCCCATTGCCCGTCCCAAAGGTTTTCGGAGGAGGTAGACGCATAAAAATGATCGGCCCTGCCCGAACTCCGGATGGGCAATAGATTCACATTGAACTCAAAATGCTCGGAGATTCCGATGGCCTGCGCAGCCACGTAGCCGGACTTGCGCCGGCCGTCCGCGACGTCGCCGCCGCCCGCCTGATGCCGCCAGCGGATGCCATTGGCGACAAAGGTGTGCTGCTCTTCCTGCGAACCCTGAATCAATCGGATTTGCATGCGCTCATTTTCGTAGGCGGCCAACAGCGGCGTGGCGGGATCGCCCGGCATGCGCCACGGCTCCGCCTTCTTCAAGTTCCTCAAAAACGCCTGGCGGGCATCCTCAAGCCGAGTAAATACATCGGAAAGATTGCCTTGGCTCAACGGTAAATTGCGATGGACGAAAAAGTCCGGCGGGCTCAGGGTCCGCCTAACGCTCCATTCGTCATCGGCCGGGGCGTGAACCTTGGAACTGAACAGATTCGCCAAGTCGCCGCGGTCGCCTTGCCGTTGTTTCCAGTCGCCGTCTCGCGACCGCTCGGCGATGCGCAACGGCGCGGGCTCATTGCGATAGTTGAAGAGTTGGGTGCCGGGATCCTTCGACGAAATCGCTTCGGGTTTCGGACGCAGGTAGGCCTGCGCGCGGTGGCCCAGGAACATTGCCGATTCGTCCTTTACGGGGGGATTCACAGGCTCCAGTTTCTGATCGTAGACGATGGCGAAATCGGCGATGGCGAGGAGGTACTCGCGGATGTTGTCCTTTCCATCGGTCACGTTGGCCGCATACGAAGTGGGACCGCCGTCGGCGCGTTTGCCCAGGCCGCCCGCATTCAGCATGGGAGCGCCGTTGAGATGGGTCCAAGTCGAACCTTTCGGCTCGATGACGAGCGCCGCGTACATGCCGTGCTGCTGGTGGGAACTGGCCCCCATGTGATCGTGGGTGAAGACCGTGCGAATGGTGCGATCCTTAGTCCCCCCTGCTGAAACCTTCGAGAGCAGCGGATCGGCCCACCATCGCTGGACGGTCGATTGGGCGCCGCACCACGGATGTTTGAGGCGGTCGATTTCGCCGGAGGCATCGACGGCGCACTTGCCGCGCGCATCGCCGGCCATAGCGCCCCCGGAACGGAACATGGGATGGATCTTCGGCTCGAGCCTGGTCAAACCCGGCCACTTGAACTTCTCTAAACCTTTGTTGAAAGCGTGTATCCGCTCACGCACTTCATCGGGTGAAAACGTGGAATCCTCATAGTTCCAGCCGTTGGCGGAGCCATCGGCGGACGTGACGTCGAACTTGACCAGATGGATGTGCTGGCCGATCGTATCGGTGGGCGTGAAAACTTGAAAGTCGTCGAGATTGAGCGCGTTCGGAATGAGGTTTGTGGCGTGGAATTCGATGAATTCTTCCGACCGGGCGCGAATGAAAAACGGTTCGGCCAGGCGGTCGCCGTTGAGAATCGGTTTTATATCCCGCTCGAGGACGGCGATGCGAGCCTGCGGATCGTGCCAGCCGTCTTTATTTACGGTGAGTCCGAATTGAATGTAGGCGCCTTTGTAGGTTCGCGCCGGCGCTCCCAGAGGGCATGGATTTGCGTAGGGAGCGCCTTGTACGGAGGGCAATCCATTCACCAGGAATCGGCGCTGATCGGCGGGATGGCGCACCCACGGCTTGCCGTTGAAATCGGGAAGAGGGTTGACTTCCAGGGTGGCCGAATCGGAGTTCGAAGTGCGGTAGGCGCGGCCGGCCCATTTGTAGTGCGTGACGGCGTTCTTCGGATCCTTATTCCAACCGAGGTCCGTCGGCCAGGCGTCAGCCACACCGGCATGGAACTGCATGGCCCGTTTCTCTTCCGGGGTGCCGTCCTGCGGAATCGCCTTCAACTTCAACCAATCCCATTCGGTCATGTCGGCGGTAAGTTCGACCGCCTGATTTAGGGAATCGACGCGGCGCGCGATCAACTCACTGGTAGCGCCGCCGGTTTGGAACAGCCGCTCTTTCACGACAGGATCGCCCGGCTTGGTGCGTTCCCCCTCTTCGACGATATGTCGCGGGAGTCCGCCGTCGACCGAGCCGGAAGCGCCGTCCCTGGTGAAGTCGAGCGGAGGCTGCGGGGGACGGCGGCCGGGCGTGCCGGGGATGTAGAAGGGATAGCCTCGCAGTTCGACCGATGGCGCCGGCGCGAGCGGAAGATACGGAATTGGAACGAGCCCCGGCGTTTCCACGCCTTGTTTGATTTCGTGATCGGGGAGATTCCTCGATCCGGGATCGGTGTTGCCGTTATAGCCATATAGACCCGGTTTCCCGCTCTCAAAAACATCGTGGACACGCCACAATTCCCACATGCCTTCGGCAAAGTGCGGATAGAGATGGCAGTGGAAAATCGAATCGCCAACGGTGAAGTTGCGATTGCCGGAGCCGCCGTACCAGATTTCGTAGGTAAAGGCGGAACCGGGAGAAATGGTTTGGGAATCGAGATAAGTGGAGTTCGGATCCTGACGGTCCATCAGCCATTGGTGGGCGTGCAGATGAAAAACGTGCGTCTCCTTCGGACCCGCGTGGATATTGCGGAACCAGACCGGATCGCCGAGATAGGAGTGATGGACATTGGAAGGATCGGCGGGGTAGGAGGCGCGAACGGCGATGCCGTCCTTGTCCCGCTCCACCACGAGCGCCGGATCGCCATTGACCCAACTCGTCAGAAAGAAATCTTCGGCGAGGCATTCTTTGCAATCCTTGCCGGGACCGATTTTCTTCCGGTTGGCCAAATACATGGCTCCGAGTCCGGACGCTCCGTAGTTAATCGCCATATTGTCTCGAATGGCGCTGAGGGGGTTGTCTTCATCAGCCAACTCGGCAAAGGCCTGGACGGCTTTGATTTCGTCATGGAAGATAGCAGTGAATTCGCGGAAGGACCGGTAACAGCCGCTGCCGTCCGGCGTGTCCTTGCAGAACTGTTTCGGATCCTCGCCTCCCTTGAGGTCATGCCATTTGGCGACGACCGCGTTCAAATCCGTGTGGATAATTTCCTTGCCGCTGAGGATCGCCAGTTTGTCGTATTGAACCTTCGTATAGTCTCCGGCAGGGGTAGCGTCGAGGAGTTCCTTGTAGGTGACCTGTGACCGGAACCAGCGGGAATTTTCGGGTTCGACGATCACGGCGCCGAACAGACCTTGGCCGAGCTGACCGCCGTCGCCTTCGCCGCCAACCGGCGCGCCCATCGAGTAGAGGAAAAAGGTGCCTTCCCTGGTTCCGAGCCAGCGATACGTCGTCGTTTCCCCCGGATTTACCAGCGACGACGGGTTCAAGCCGGCGTTGGCGCCGTCGGCTTTGATGTCGAGGTAGTCCAGACCATTCACGTGCATTGAGGCGGCGCGCGTGGCGATGAAATCGTTGCTGAACCTGCCCTCCACCATCTTCGTCCCGGTCGCGCCCGCGACGTGCGCGGGCACGACGCGGCGAATTTCCTCGGGCGGGCCGGGAGGCGCGGGCATTAACAGATTTCGGAAGGTGACTTCGAGGCAATCGCCCTTATTGACCCGCAGGACGATCGGCCGAGGGCGCTTGCCGTCGCGTAATCGGACGAATCCGGGCGTGAGGGCCGCTTCCCGGTTCGTGCTGACCAGATCGCGCTCAAGGGCGTACATCATCGCGGACGGGTTGAACGAATCGAACCGGTTCCAGACCACGATCTGCTCGATCGCCGCTACCTTGGCCGTAATGGTGTTACCTGGACAGTTCGCGCTCGCCGCGGCCATCGCGCACGGGCGCAACGCGCACAAAAAAGTCAGGCAGAAAAACAGGGAGCGGCATTCGGTCATCTAGGTTTCCCTTCAACAACGCATTCTTATTACAAAGCCTAGTGTACATAGGAAAAGGGACATACGCCAGACTGACAGACTTTTGTACCCAGGGATCCGCCGACTTATATCACATCAACAAAGATCCCGCCGGTACCAACCAACCCTCTTCCCCGGTACAGGCCGTTCAGGACCAACGATCCAGGCAGTTGGTTGTTGCCGCGGAAGCTGTGTCGACGCGCGGCGACATTTGAAACAGGCGGCTGCGCGCCTGCCGTCGCGGGATTGACGGGCGAACGGCCGTTGCCGGAGGACTCGCGGATCATCTGAATGCGGGACATCGAGCCTCGCGCTTAAGGTGACCGTGCCGCGGAGTCGCCCAACTTAAATTAGGCGTCAAAAGGATCGGCTCACGAGTCGCCGCCTCAACGGCCTTCCGCGTGAACGGCATCGGATGATAGCGGACGTTGGCCCAATCGTCAATCAGATCGGCATAATGCTGCGATTCAGACAGTGGGGGGATGGCCGGCAGCGTTTTCAGGAGCACGGAGTACCGCGCGAGGGAAAATGCGCGGCGATTTGGGTTGTTCGGGTGGTTCGAGTTCAAGAGTGGACGGCGAGGGGGAGCGAGGGGGCGGGCGGAATGAG
>CAMDKT010000532.1 GCA_945900935.1 Candidatus Sulfopaludibacter sp. SbA3
CTGCTTGAAAACGATGGACCCCTCCTCTATCACTGCGATTCAGAAGAACAGCAACGATCCTTCGAGTCCACCTGCCGCAAACTCCGCCGCTTCCTCAATGGACCACTCACCGGTGCCTGAATCCACCCACAGATTTCTCAGACGAGCCACTTTTCGGGGTTTTAGTCAGAAACACCCATGCTGAATTATTCGATTTTCTGAGCGGTTACCCGCGTCTCCTGCAGTTGGCGATAGATGGTTTTGAGGGCTTCGAGCGAGGTCCTCAAACGGCGAAACTCGGCGAACTCACGGTCGGCGCCTTCGCGGTTTCCGGAGCCCTGGTAGGCTCTGGCGAGACGGTACCGGGCGACGTCGTTGGATGGGTCGAGCGCGACCGCTTTCTCCAGCAGGATGATCGCCTGCGCGAGCTGGCCTAAGGCGATCTGTGCCTTACCGGCGGCGATCAGTGCGTCAGGGAAGGAGGGCTGCAATTGCAGGGCGCGGGTGAAGTGAGCAAACGCCTCTTTAGGCTGATCCCGCAGCCAGAACAGTTCGCCCAACTGATACTCCGCCGCCGGGTCGTTGGGATTGATGCTGAGTTCCAGGCGAAAGTGATCCTCGGCTTCGCGGCGGGCAGCATCGCCGGTCGAGAGGTTCAAGAGGGCGACGCCGAGAGCGCGGTGACAGCCGGGCAGGCGAGGTTCGATTTCGAGGGCCTTTCGATACTCGCTGACGGCGCTGGCGAAGTCGCCGTCACTTTCGAGCAGTTCACCGCTAAGCTGATGGAGGCGCGCGGAATCGGGTGCCGACTTGACCAGATCCGCGACGGCCCGTGCGGCGAGACTGGCATGCAAACGATAGGAGAAGTAGAGGACTTCGGTGTTTGTAGGGTAGAGGCGTTGGAGCTCCGCGAGCACCGTTTGCACGCACTTCGAATTGTTAGCGCGCTGGCAGGCATCCCCGAGAAGGAGCCCGGCCTCCAGTTTCCAGTCATCGCTGAGCGGACTCTGAAAGCCTTTTTCGAGCAGCGGCGTGGCCTCCTGAACGCGGCCGGCGCGGGCGAGGCTCATGCCTAGGAAGGCGACGGCACCTTTGAGTCCGGGTTTCAGCTTGAGCGCCTGCTCGAACGAGGCAGTTGCTTCGGGATACTTCGCTTGGGCATAGTAGACCGTTCCCAGATTGGCGTGTACTCCGGCGGAATTGGGGTCGATACGGAGTATGTTCTGAAACTCGCGGACGGCTTCCGGATAACGCTTAGCGGCGAGGGCTTCCTGCGCGCGTTGATAGTGGGCTCGAATAGCGGCCGGGGCGGGTTGTTTTGGGGCGGGCGCACTTTGCTGCGCCGCGACGCAACCCGCCGCGTAGAGAAATAGAGTCCAGAGACGGACTACCATCTCAGCCGCATACCGAATTGCATTCGACGCATGGGAGTGGTGCCTGCGCCGCCGAAAGCTTGAGATCCGGCGAGTCCGAAAATACGACCGGCTATTGGACTATCGACCTGATTGTTGGGCAGGGCGAGATTCGCGTGATTCAGCAAATTGAAGTTTTCCCAGCGGAACTCGAGTACCTTGCCTTCCTGGAACTCCACATCCTTACCAAACGCCCAGTCCGCGGTAACCAGTTTGGGACCCCGGATGATGTTGGTGCCGGCGTTGCCCAGACGGCAGCATTGCGGGACGGTGAAGCCGGCGGGGTTGAACCAGCGGGCGCGGTTAGGTTGACTGACGGAGAAGTTGCCAGTAATGTCGGGGCGTTGGCCGAAGTCGCCGTTGAGAGTAGTGTTATTGCTCACAACCGGGGTGAAGGCGAATCCCGATTGGGCGGTAGTGATACCGTGGAACTTCCAACCGGCGAATGCGACTTTGCGGAATCCAGTGGCAGAAGACCCCCAGCGCAGACCCTTGCCGTAGGGGACTTCCCAGGAGTGAGAGAGCACCCAGTTGACGGCGCGGTCGTACTGGGAGAGTCCGCGGCCACTTTGGCGGAAGGCCGGGTTTGGAGCGTCACGGGCGTCGAGCGCCTTGGACCAGGTAAATGCGGAATTGAGCGAATACCCTTTGCTGAAGCGCTTCTCGGTTACCCATTCGAGTCCATGGTAGGACGAGTTCTCGCAGTTACAGCCGTTCTGGATGGTGGTGTTCAGGCCGAAAGCCTGGAAGTAGGGGCGGCGATCCAGAAGAGGTCCCACGCCGGGTTGGGCGGCATTGACGTTTAGCGTGCGAAAGAGTTGGCGTCCGACGTTGCCCACATAGGCCACGGAGATGCGGAAATCCGAGCTGATCTGGTGTTCAAGGCTCATGTTCCAGGAGTCCACGTACTCGGTTTTGTTATCGTAAGGACGGCTCTTCAGCAACTGGCCTGGGGGTGCCTTAAGCACTCCGGAGGAGGGAAACGCTGGAAGGGCGGCGGTGGGTGGACCCTGTTCGAGAGGGAATACAGCGCTGCGGATGTTCGCCTGGGGAATGGTCTGTTGCGTGGCTATGGGGTACGTGGAGGCGAGAAAATAGAAGCCACCGCCATAGTTCGAAATGAAGAAACTGCGTCCGAAGCCGGCGCGGATCACGGTTTTCGAGGCGAGTTTGTAAGCGAGGCCGAGGCGGGGCGCGAAGTTGTTGAGGTCGGCTTTGACGTTGGCGGTCCTGGAGATATCGCCGAGTCCGGCGAGGAGGAGGTTGCCCGAGTTGAGGTCGAAGTTGACGATGCCGCCGGGATTGCGAGCGGTGTCGGGGCCGATGTAGTCGTAGCGGACACCGTAATTGAAAGTGAGGTTGCGCGTCGCGCGCCAAATATCCTGAAAGTGAACGGCGTTCCGGTTCATTAATTCGGATGTGTAGCCTTGGAGTACGGCGCGGTCGAACTGAGTGGGCAGGCCAAGGAGGAAGGTGGCTGTGCCGAGTCCGGATCCGGCCACTTCATTGGTCCCGGTGACGCCTGGGGCAAATACGAAATTCCCTCGCGTGCTGGCGTTGACGGCGATAAAGTCGAACCGGTTGCGGCGGAGGTCGACTCCCCAACGGAGTTGGTGGTTTCCTCGAATATAGGTCCAGTTATTGACAAGCTGGTAGCCGGTAGTGCGGTCGAGCCGGGGGATTCCGACTCCGCTGGGAATTCCCATAAACCAAGTTCCCACGGGACCCTGCACATTGATACCGGCGAGCCCCTGGGTGAGTTTGTCACTCGTGTTGATGCGGGGAATGCCGACCTTATCGTTGGTCATCAGGCCGGCATCGGCCTGGTAGCCGTCCAAGCGGAAGCGAATGAACCCGGCGCGGACTTCGGTGAGCAGGTTCGGGTTGAAGACGCGGGTGTAATTGACCGCGGCATGCTGGCTCCGGTAATCGCCGACCTGCGGGCTTAGGCTGCCGGCAGCCAGACCGCCGGCTTCCTTGCCGAATATGGGAGGGTTGTCTAGATGAGAGCCAAAGTAGGTGTAGCGCGCGAAGAGTTTATTGGAGTCGTTGATGTGGTGGTCAAAGCGGACATCGCCCTGGTTGGTGTCCTGAATGACGGTGCCGATGCCCGAAAAATTGACGTCCGTGGCTTGGCTGATATTCGCGCGAGGCAGGATTCCGATTAAATTACGGGCTGTGGGACTGATGCGGCTGGCGGGGATGGAGTTATTGGGAAACTGTGTGCGGCCAGCGCCGGAGGCGTCGCCGGTACGAGGGTCGAAGATGCGGTTGCTCACGCCGCTGAAGTCGCCGCTGCGAAAGGCATCGTTCGGTACCGTGGCGGTGCGCCTTCCACCCTGCCGGGCGAGTGTGCCCTGATAGTCTCCAAAGAAGAACATTTTGTTGCGGAGGATTGGTCCGCCGATGCTGCCGCCGAACTGGTTCCAGTTAAACGGCGCGGCTCCGAAGCCTTTGCCGTCCGGACCGGTGCCGGGGATTTTCTCCGTAAATGGATCGGAGGCGAAGGTGGCGCGGTTGCGATTGAATTCGAAAAGCGAGCCGTGCAGGTTGTTGGCTCCCGAGCGGGTGACATACTGGGCTACCATTCCGGCGGAGGCTCCGAACTCAGGGTCATAGGAGGCGGTGGTGATTTTCATCTCCTGCACCGAGTCCTGATTCGGGACGATCACCTGGAATCCGCTGAAGCAGCAGGCGGTGTTGGTGATGCCATCGATCTCATACTCACTGTTGCCGAAGAACTGACCGTGAACGATGGTTCCATTGAATTCGGATGGATTCTCGCCCGCGCCGATTTGGAAAGAGTTCTGAATTACGCCGGGAACGGTGTTGTAGAGCTTGCTGAGATTACGTCCCAGTGTGGGGAGTTCACGCAACTGCTGCTCCGAGATGGATTGCCCGACGTCGGTCTTCTCGGTCTTGAGGATGGGCGGTGCGCTGCTGACGGTAACGGCTTCGGTGACTCCGCCAACTTCGAGGCGGGCGTCAGTCCGGACGGTGGAGTCGATGCGCAGAACAATCCCTTCTTGGATAAATCGGCGGAAGCCGGGGGCCTCAATGGTAAGGCGGTAGTCACCGGGTTGGAGGTTGGTGATAATGAACCGTCCCGTTGCATCGGTGATGCGAACTGTTTGCGTTCCGGTTCCGGCATTGGTAACGGTTGCGTTCGCGTTGGAGACTGCGGCATCGGATGCGTCGTAAACGTAACCTGTGATTGTTCCACTCACCGATTGTGCGGCAATCGGGCTGGCGCAGAC
>CAMDKT010000533.1 GCA_945900935.1 Candidatus Sulfopaludibacter sp. SbA3
GGTGTTGCACACGCAGTTCACGCATCGCGGGATGGCGTGAGCCGTTCACCTTGCCGCTGTACGGAAACGGGAGATGGGGGGCACTCGCTTCCAGCAACAAAACGGCACTCTCAACCGATATGCGTTCGGCTTCGCTGAGTCCGTTCCACCAGGCTTTGAATTCATCTGTAACCTCGACGTCCCACACCACGCCACGCCACGCCACGCCACAATTATAACGCAGCTAATATAAGTCAAACGTTATAACCATACGGGGAGCGTCTTCAAGGCAGCGACGGGGCGCGGGCCTTAGCGCTGGTCCAGCAGGACGTTGCTGCCCGCGGCTTCCGCGAAAGTCCGATACACGTCATCCCATGACATGAACCGCTGCTGATAGAGATCCAGCGACGAGCGGGCCACTCGCAGTACATAGCCCCAGTGATCTCCATATAGTTCTTCCAAGGCTGGTCGCGGATCACCGGCTGCGGTCCTTTCGCCTTGGGTCCTACGCAGTGGGATCATCGCTCCCGCGGCATCGCACAGATCGTCTCCGGCGAACGCCGAGGCCCGAACGCCCCAGCCCGTATACGTCGCCAGCGGTACCGCGATCTCGGGAAGGCGGATACCAGCGATATCGTTCCCGTTGATGTCGGTTTTTGGAACAAACGACGGATAGGGAGAACCCAGGAGAAGCGGTGGTAAAGTGGTCAGGATTCCTTGGTCGAACGCGGTGCCGTAATCGAACAAATCTCCAGTGGTCATGAGCCCGCTATAGGTGACTCCGGGGATGATGGGGAATCCCATTACGTTTTGGGGAAGCGAGGCGACCAACGTCCCGTCCCCGCGCCGCGGCACTTGGCTAGCCGGCGGCTCCTTCCCGGCCGACACCCACTCATCGAGCGCCACCAGAAGCGCGCGCAAGCCGGCGTTTGCGACCAGAGGATTTCTGGGCTGCTGGCAGATTCCAGGGCCGGTCGGCCCAATCCCGGCGCTGTGCGGCAAGCTGGAGAAAAGGTAGAAGCGGACGTTTGGGGGGTCGGGAAGATCATTACCACGCGTGTCGGTGTGTAGCAGGGAACCGGCTTTGACCCAATACTCGTTCGCCGAGTTCGCCTCAAAAATCTTTGGGCAGGTGCCGCTCGCGAGACAGCGACGAAGGCGACCGTCTGTCTTTCCTGTGATCGGGTCGAAGATGACTTGGTTTGCGAACGGAAACTGGCGCTCCGGATACTGCCGGCCGATACGCTGACGATGGGTTCTGGCAGGCTGGGCGAACCGGTAATTGAAAAAGCCGCCGCTGGCCCCGCCAACCCAGTTCAGGATGCCATCGAAGACTCGCTGGCCTTGCTCATCCTCATTGAAGCCCAGATGGAGGAAGTCGTGCATAAAACGACAGGGCTGCGAAAAGCAGAACGTGTACACAAACTGGATGTCCGCCGCCAACGGATTCAGATTGCCGGCTTCGTCTGTTGTCCCCCAACGGAAGAAGGCGGCAAGATCGCGAGTGGCTGCAAAGCCCAGCCCCACGAGCCTTGCACCGGTTGCCGGATATTTGAATTCATACAGTCTGCCCTGCTGGAACTGTGTCCCGGCGGGGAGCAGTCGGATGGTGCTGGCGTTGACGTACTCCCAGTCGCCGGAGGCGACTGGCGTTCGCGCATCGGCATAGTGCACACGGACAGTGAGGCTGGCCTGCGATTTATCCACTGTCGCCGCCGGATAGGTTAGGACGGACATCGTCGTCGTGCTGTTATCGATGACGAACTCTTCAAGTGCCGGTCCGACGATCAACGAGCCATCCGGGTTTCGCGCGATCGGGACCGCAATTGTTTGCCGGCCGCCCCCAGCAGTCACGCCCGCATCCCAGCCGCTCAGGACTATGGTGTACCCCTGACGCATAAGGAAGCCGTTGCCAGCGTCAGCAACCGTCGTCGGGTCATTCAAGACCGCGGCCGGGGCACTGTTCAGTAGGCCGAAGGAGAAATTGTTGCCCCGGTTATTCATCTCAAAGAAGATCTTATGATTTCCAGCCGAGCGCTCGACGGGCCTCAGGATGTACACATCCGTCGAATACTCGACCTTTCCCTTGGCGTTTCGCGGTGCCAAAGCGATATCCGCAATAACCATGTTGCGTTGATCGTTTGGATCTACTTCGCCGAACGCACGCCCGACGAGCTTTTCGTAACGGCCTACTTCGCCGAACGACATGCCTTCGAACGTCGGCGATTCGACACGGGTGATTTCAATCCGCGTGATACGTGCTTGGGCGGGAATCGGTGCTGCGAGAAAGAAGGTGATTAAGACCGCGAGTCCGGTGAGAAGGGCCAGGACGTTCGAGCGCAGCCACTGCCTCTCATGCAGAGGACGGGGATCTCGTATGTTTGCGTGCACCTCGCCTGCCGGTACATTAACGACAGAATTCAAAATCTTGGTCATGATAGCTCCTTGAGGTTCTTTCAATTGGGATATGCGCCCATGTTCCCCCCATCGTAAAAGCATTCAGAGCCGGGTTCTCAGCGACTGAGTCAATGCGGCCAAAGCCGGACGCTTGCGTCAAAAGGGGGGTAGCGCCCGAGTAAGGGCGCACCCGGAAGTTTGGCGGACGGCCGCCACAGGGGCGCCCAACTTCCTATCCGTAGAGTGGCCCAGTATGGACTCTGTCCGCTGGATGGCCCGGTCTGCCGATGTTTGGCTTGAACGTACCGCCTCGAAACAATCGGCACGAATGCCGCGAGCCGGCAAGGCAGGTGATATCGAGACCGGACGAGACGGCAACTGCGGGCGTGGGCGGGCTGGGCAACGTCCTATTAGGAAAAATTTGTTGTCGTCTCCAGCAAACAACAAGCGTGAAAGTCGGTGCCCACGGTGCCCAATCTTGCCAACTCATTGAAGCTGGTGGTCTGGCAGTGGGCAGCAACGAAATCCACATGGTACCCATGGCTGCCCATGCTCAAAATGGGTTTGGACTCCAATTGGAATCCACGGGCGAAAAATCTGGCGGGCCGGGGCCCGTAAGTGTTTGAGAAGTTTGGTGGACCTGATCGGGTTCGAACCCAGGACATCTTCCATGCCATGGAAGCACTACCGCTCCGCCCCGCCACTCGCCCAGCTCGCCGTTAGGGAGCGCCCCCCGCCAATTTCAACGTAAGATAAAAGACTCATGACTGATTCAATCGCCGAATACCTCCAGTGGAAAAAGCAGGGCGGGGAACTGCGCGCCAAAGCCAAACAAGCCATCGAGGCCCGCTTCCGGGAACTGTTGACCGAAGCCGTCCATCTCGCCGAAGAGTACCGTTCCGATTTCGGCGTCGCCCTGGCGCCCCCGGCCTCGGTGACGGCATTCAAGTTCACAGTCGGCGCAAAGAAGGCCGTGAAAAAAGCGCCCGCAGTGCCCGTCGCGGCCGCCCCCGTCATCAAAAAGCCCGAGCCCAAAACCGCCGCGCTCGAAAAACAATTGGCCGCCGCCCGCAAGAAACTCGAAGCCGCCAAAGCCAATGGCGCATCGACGAAAAATCTCGAAGACCGCGTCTACGAACTCGAAGACGATCTGCGTTTGGCCACCCAATCCGCATAGGTGAACATGCCTCTCATTCTGTTGCTCCTGCTCTGCGCCGCCGCGGCCGCGCAGGAAATCCCCGCCGTCTACGGAAAGTACTGCGCCGCCTGTCATGCCGATAGCGCCGCCGGCACCGATCGCGGTCCCGGCCTCATCGACACGCGCTCCCTGCGCTCCCGATCGGAGACTCAAATCAGGGGCATCATTCGCAACGGCACGCGCGGCGGCATGCCCGCCTTCCCTCTGCCCGACGCCGAACTCGACTCGCTCGCCAAAGCTGTCCGCTCCTGGAACGCCTCGGCCTTCGACGCCCACCCTCCCGGCGACCCGACCGCCGGCAAGTCTCTCTTCGAAAAGCAGTGCTTAACCTGCCACATGGCCCAAGGCCGCGGCGCATCCAACGGCCCCGATCTCTCTTCCATCGCCCGTGAACTCACCGTCCGCGAATTGGAACAAACACTGCTAAATCCCAATTCCCGCAAAGGAAAACGCAACGGCGCGGCCTGTCCCGGATGGGCCTTCTGCCCCGATGACCCCTGGGGCGTCGTCTCCGTGCAACTGAAAAATGGAACCGCCCTCCGCGGCTTTGCCCGCAGCCAAGGCCCCCACGACATCCAACTCCAAACCTTCGACGGCAAGCTGCATCTCTTCACCGCAACAGACTATTCCACCGTCACCAAAGAAGCCGCATCCTACATGCCGGCGTTCAAAGGAACGGACGCCGAACGTCGCGACCTCATCGCCTATTTAAGCGTCCTCGGCGGCGTCGACGTCGGCCCCCTATCCGCCGGAAATCCCCCAACTTTCGCCGCCACCGCCGCCGCCATCGCCAGCGTCCAAACGCCCAAACCCGGCGAATGGCCCGGCTATCACGGCCTGCCATCCGCCAATCGCCATAGCCCGCTCGCCCAAATCAACACCGCCAACGCCTCCCGCCTGAAACCCGCCTGGAGCTATACCCTCCCGCATCCCAGCCTCCAAACCACTCCGCTGGTTGCCGATGGCGTCATGTACGTCACCGCGCCCAATCAGGTTTGCGCCCTTGATAGCGCTACGGGCCGCGAAATCTGGTGCTG
>CAMDKT010000534.1 GCA_945900935.1 Candidatus Sulfopaludibacter sp. SbA3
TCATTCTCCTTCACGAAAAATGCTTCGGTCTTCGCCAGCAAATCGGTAAGGAACGTCTCCGCCGCCGCGCCCGACTTCGCCATCCGGTCCACCAGCACCAGATCCGCAAAGTGCGAAAATCCCAGTAATTTCGCCTTCTCCTGGCGCAGCGCGACAATCTTCAATATGTTCTCGCGGTTGTCGTATTGTCCACCAGCCGCCCGCGTCGCGTACGCCCGATAGAGCGCCTCCCGCGTACTCCGGTCGTCCATATACGTCAACACCGCCATGTACGATGGCGCCTGCAACGTAAATCGCCAGCCCGCCAGCCCCTTCTGCTCCGCGCTCTGCCGCGCCGCCGCCACCGCGCTCTCCGGCAGCCCCGCCAGCCGCGCCTCCTCCTCAATCACCATCGAAAACGCGTTCGTTGCGTCCAACACGTTTTCCGAAAACTTCGTCGTCAACTGCGTCAGTTCCACATCCATTTCGGCGCACCGCTTCTTCCCCGCCGGGTCCAAATCCGCGCCCGCCAATCGAAATGCCTCCAAAGTCTTTTTCAAATGGCGCGCCCGAACCCCTACAAGCGCCTTCGCGTCATCGGTCTCCGCGTATGCCTTCAGCGCCGACCAGAGTCCGTCATGCAACCGGATGCTCGAATAAAAGGCACTCGCCGGCCCTTGCGCCGCGTTATGAGCCTCCCGCAACTCCGGATACGTCGCGACAGATTCCAAATGCCGAACCACGCCAAACGCGGTGTCCAACGGTTCCGTTGCGTGATCCAACGCAAACATCGTGTTCTCGTAGGTAGGCGGCCCATCGAAGGAGGCAATCGCCTCAATCCGCTCCCGCGCATCAGCAATCAATTGCGTAATCGCCGACTCGACATGCTCCGCTCGAATGGCATCAAACGGAATCGCAAACGGGATTGATAAGAGGGGGTTGGAAACGCTCACACTAACCAGCCTACCCCACCCTCACGTTTGGGTTTCCATTCTTCGGCGCGCCGTTTCGCTTCGGCGATCGGATCGGGCTTCATCGCCGCTGTCAATTCCGTGCGCAGGCCGGGATGCCGATGCCACTTGATTGCATCGCTGGAGCCTCACGAAAGGTCGAGAACTGCTCCAATCTAACTCAGAATTCCCTTCGCCACATTCCCATGCACATCCGTCAGCCGCATCTCCCGCCCGCTGAACGGATACGTCAGCCGCGTATGATCCAGCCCCAGCAAATGCAACAGCGTCGCGTGAAAATCATGTACGTGCATCCGGTTCTCCACCGCGTAGAACCCGTACTCATCCGTCGCCCCATACGTCAGCCCCGCCTTAACGCCCGCCCCGGCGAGCCACATCGTAAATCCATACGGATGATGATCCCGCCCAACACCGTCCCCCGATCCCTGCGTCGTCGGCGAGCGCCCAAATTCCCCTCCCCACACAACCAACGTATCGGCAAGCAACCCCCGCGCCTTCAAGTCCTGTAGCAGCCCCGCGATCGGCTTATCCGTCGCCTTCGCGTTAATCATATGTCCTTTCTTCAACAGCGCGTGCTGATCCCACCGGTCAATCCCATCCCGCTTCGGCGACAGTAACTCAATGAACCGCACGCCGCGTTCCACCAGCCGCCGCGCCAGCAGACACGACCTTCCGTACTCCTCCGTTTCCTTGTCATCCAGTCCGTATAACTTCCGAGTAACTTCCGATTCACCCGAGATATCGGTCAACTCCGGAACCGCGGCTTGCATCCGGTAAGCCAGTTCATAATTCGCGATCGCCGCCTGGACCTCCGGCGCCCCGTGGTAGCGCGCCAGCGCTCCCTTATCCAGTTCGCTCAACAGGTCCAGCTTCGCGCGCTGCTTGGCCGGCGTCGAATCCGCCGGCACAATATCGGCCACCGCGCGCGGCCCCGCCTGGAACATCGACGCTTGATAATTCGCCGGTAGAAACCCGTTCCCGAAGATATCCATCCCGCCCGGCGGCGTCATCCCATTTTCCAAAACCACATATCCAGGCAAGTTACGCGACGGGCTTCCCAACCCGTAATTCACCCAGGCCCCAATGCTCGGCCGCCCCTGCAGCCCCGACCCGCTGTGCATGAAGTAATTCGCCGCCGTATGTTCGGAGTGGTCGGCCACCATCGAACGGATGATGCAGAGATCGTCGACGTGCCGCGCAATCTCCGGAAACAGGCTGGAAACAGGCGCGCCGCACTGCCCGTATTGCCGAAATTCGAACGGCGATCCCAGCAGCAATGGACTCACCGCGCGAATGATTTTCGGCCGCGCAATTGGCAGCGTCTGCCCGCTCTCCTTCAGGACACGGGCCTTCGGATCGAAGCTGTCAATATGCGACACGCCGCCGTCCATGAAAAGGAAAATCACCGATTTCGCCTTTGGGGCAAAATGCGGTTGCGCCCGCGCGTACTCCGTATGGAGCGAGGCGAATGCGAGTTGTAAAAAATCGCGTCGTGTCGGCATCGTGTCACCTCAAAAAGAGGAACTCCTTGGCATTGAACAAAACATGGGCCAGATCCCGCCAGGAGTTCTCCGCGAGAAAGTTCGAAATCCGGTCCCGCTCCAGCGGCGCGGGCGGCCGCCCGAAAATCTCCAAGTACATCGCATCCAAACGCTGTCGAGGCTCGGCGTGCGCACCCTCAATCCGCGCCGCCCAGCGTTCGGCTTCCGTCGTCACAAACGCGTTGTTCATCAACGTCAGCGCCTGCGCCGGCACTGTTGAAACCATCCGCCGCCCCATCGTTGTGGCCGGCAGCGGATAGTCGAACGCCAGCAGCAACGGCGTCAGAAAATTGCGCCGAACTTCCAGATACACACTGCGCCGCCCCTTCCCGTCCAGCGCGCCTGAACCCGGCTTCCCGCGCCCAACCTGATACTCGCTGACGTGGACCGGAATGCTCGGACCGCCAGTGGTCCTGTCCAATGTTCCAGAAACCGCAAGAATTGCGTCCCGCACCGATTCGCCGTCCAGCCGCCGCACGGATTGGTGAGCCAGCAGCCGGTTCTGCGGGTCCTTGGCGTCCGCCGGCGCACTGTCCCGTTTGTAAGTCTCGCTCAGCACAATTTGACGGTGAATCGACTTAGTCGACCAGCCGCCCGCGATAAACCGCTCCGCGAGTAAGTCGAGTAACTCCGGATGTGTCGGCCGCTCTCCCGTTTTGCCGAAGTTATCCACCGACCGGACTAGCCCTTCCCCGAAATGATGCTTCCAGATTCGATTCACCATCACCCGCGCTACCAACGGACTAGCTGGGCCGGTCAGCGTCGCGGCGAGCGCCGCGCGCCCGCTCCCCGCTCCAAAACCATCGTCGTCACTCAGTACCTTCAAAAATCCCCGAGGAACCTCCGCTCCCAGATTCGAATGACTGCCCCTCTCATGTATCCGCAAGTTATGCGGCGTATCTTCATAAGTTACCCGGCCAAACGTCTCCTCCGGTATATCTCCATCGAATTGACCCGGCAACGCGGCCAGCGTTTCCGGAACATCCGGCGGCGGCTCCTTCGCATCCGAAAATACAATCGCCGTAACCGCAATATGCCCATCGGCCCGCCGGTCGGCAATCTCCAGATGACAGACCTGGTTGATCTCCTCATGCAGCGTAATCGTCCGCCAACGCAGCTTCCGGTCCCCGCTCCCCGCGACGCCTTTCGGGTACCGGCCGGGCGCGAACATCGTCACCGCCAGCCGCGATGGCTCCTCCCGCACCGGACTGTATTTCGTCCCCGCCAAACGCACATGGATATACTTCTTCACCGGCACAAAACTCCGCGAAACCGCAATGCCCATCAGCTTGTCCGTCACGCCGCGGCTGGAGTCATAGCCCGCGCCGAACGCCGCCCCCGAACGATCCATCGCGCCCATATCAAACAACGTATCGCCCGCCCGCAAAACAATGGGCGCCCCTTCGAACTTCGCCACGCCCACCGCCGCCTCAATCCGCTGGCGAATCTCCGGCGCCGTAATGCTGGCCAGCGTCGTCCGCGTACTGTCGAAAATCCCGCCTAGCGCGTAATAATCAGCCGTCGGAATCGGATCGAACTTGTGGTCGTGACACCGCGCGCACGCCACCGTCAGCCCCAAAAACGCCTTGCCAAATACATCGATCTTCGAGTCCCGCATCTCGTTGCGGACCTCTTCCAGATCCGTGGCCCCGTTCCGCTCCTCTCCCAGTCCGAAAAACCCGCTCGCGATCGGCGATTCCCAGTGCTTCCCGTTCGCCGCCAGCCGCCGCGAAGCCGCGGAGTCGCCGTCAATATGCTCCCGCACGAATGTGTCGTATGGCAGATCCGCGTTGAACGCCCGAATCACGTAGTCCCGGTAACGCCACGCCTCGTCTTTGTAGAAATCAAACTCATGCCCGTTGGTCTCGGCGAAGCGCACGAGATCCAGCCAATGCCGCGCCCAGCGTTCTCCATAGTGCGGTGACCCCAGCAGCCGGTCCACCACTTTCTCGTAAGCATTTGCGCCCCGATCATCGATAAACGCCTTTAACTCGACCGGCGACGGCGGCAGCCCTGTCAAGTCGAATGTCACCCGTCGCAGCAGTGTCGCCCGGTCCGCCGGCGTCGCAACAGGCAGCCCCGCCCGCCGAATCCGCGCCGTAATCAATCCA
>CAMDKT010000535.1 GCA_945900935.1 Candidatus Sulfopaludibacter sp. SbA3
CGATTTCGCCGAGCGGATTGGGCAGGCCTAGTTCCTTAGACCAGTCCTTGTCAACGGGGCCGGTGACGGTGCGGGAGATCTGCCAGGTTCGATTGGCGAGGGTCTCGACGAAGAGGCTGGGCGAGAAGGTGTGGATCCAGCTTAGGGCCAGCGAGCGGCCGCGGACGGGGAGGAACGTGGTGTTGGCCTCGAAGTTCGCGGTGGGCGCGCCGTTGGTCCCGGCGGTGCCCATGAAGTTGGCGTTGCGGGTGCCGCCGTTCACTTTGACGAAGACGCTGTCTATTTCGGTGAAGCGGTGATCGATTCTCAGCGTAAGGGGGTTGTCGCTGAGGTTGGGATAGCCGCTGGTGGGGACGACCATTTTGAGGTTGTTGCCGACAACAGGGTTGATGATGTCGGTGGGCATCGGGGTGATGCCGTAGATGCGTTTGGCGAGGGCGCTGATGCGTTCGGAGGGGATCTGGTTGTTGGAGAAGGGATCGCGGACGGAGACAAGACGGCCATTGGAGAACTCTTCCTGGCGGGTGGAGAGCGGGTCGTAAAGTTGCAGGCGGCGGCCCTGGGCGTCGATGAGCCCGCTAAAATCGCCGTTGCGCATCCCGGCAGTGGGTGTTCTGAATTCGCGGGTAACGCCTTGGACCAGTTCCACGCCTTCGCGAGAGAGGAAAAAGAAGCTGCGGCCTTTTCCGTTGTAGAGTTTCTTGCCGTTGAGGCCGAAGGACGGCAGCAGGATGGGGCCGCCAACGGAGCCGCCAAATTCATTGCGGATGAGCTTGGGCGTTTCGAAGGGACGGCCATCGAGGAAGACGTCCTGGCGGGCGCGGGCGACGCCGAAGGCGTTATTGCGGTGCGTTTCGTAGACGGCCAGGCGGAGAGTGTTGGATCCGCTCTTGGTGGTGACGATGACGGAAGTGGGGCGGGTATATTTGGCGGAGGAAGTGCTGGTTTCGACGCGGACCTCGCCGATGGATTCCAGGCCCTGCAGGTTGGCGGAGCCGCCGAATTCGCGGTTGTTGGCGGAGGCGCCGTCCTGTATGTAATCGGTCGAGTAGCTCATCAGGCCGGATACGCGTACGCCGCCGTTGACGTCGATGATGGCTTCCACGCCGGGCGTGACGTCTTCGAGCAGGGTGTTCAGATTGCGGCCGTTGATGGGGATTTCCTGAATGCGCTGGGAGTCGAGGGTGGAGGCGTCGGTGGCGTCAGTGGTGGTGACGAGGGGGGCAGAATCGGTGACTTGGACGGTTTCGGTGACTTGGCCGGGGGTGAGGACGGGGTCAATGGCGGCGGTGCGGCCGGTCTCGATGGTGACGTCGGATTCCCATGCCTTCATGCCGGAGAACTCGACGCGGACTTTGTAGACGCCGATGTTTAGCGGCGGCGTGGCGTAATAGCCTTCGGCATTGCTGACGGTGCGGGTGACGCGGGCGGTGGCCAGATGGGTGATGGTGATTTTGGCGTTGGGGAGGACGGCGCCGGTGGGGTCCTTGACGATGCCTTGCATGTTGCCGCCGCCGGCGCTGGATTGGGCGAAAAGGCTTAAGGAGATGGCGAACAGACAGAGGAGGAGGCGGTGAAACGGAGACATGGATTGGTGCAAGACTTGCCGGTACGAATTGGGTTCAGTATAACCTATGGTGGAATAGATGGAGCTATATGAAGGACTCGCAATTTCGCTGGCTGGGTTTGTGCGCGGCGGCGCTGGCACTGCTGTTGGGTTATCAAGTCGCGGGGCAAAAGGATCGGAAGGTCGCCGAGGCGGTGATCTACCGGGCGACGCCCGTGCCGGACCGGATCCTACTTACGTGGCGCGGGGATCCGGCGACGACTGCGGCCGTGACGTGGCGTACGGATGCGACTGTGGCGGGCGGCGTGGCGCAGATCGCCGTTGCCGAAGATGGGCCGCTGTTTGTTAAAAAAGCGAAAGCCGTAAATGCAGTGGTGGAAAAAGGGCCGGAGAACTATCACTCCGTCCAGTTCACGGGCTTGCAGCCGGATTCGCAATACGTTTACCGCGTGGGCGATGGCACCAATTGGAGCGATTGGAACCAGTTTCGGACAGCCGCCGCAGGGCCTGCGCCGCTGGAATTTATCTACGTTGGCGATGCGCAGAACGATCTTTATTCGTTGTGGTCGCGGCTCATCCGGCAGGGCTACTCCGATGCGCCGAAGGCGCGGTTTATCCTTCACGCGGGGGATCTGGTGAACCGGGGCGTCATGGATTACGAATGGGGCGAATGGCACGCCGCGGCCGGATGGATCAATCGGTCCGTGTTCTCCGTGCCGACGCCGGGGAATCATGAGTACGCGGCGGGCGACGACAAGGTGAGGCGGTTGACGGGGCACTGGCGGAAGCAGTTCACGCTGCCGGAGAATGGCGTGGCCGGACTGGAAGAGACCAACTACTGGTTCGACATTCAGGGCGTTCGCATCGTGTCGATGAACTCGAATGAAAGGCAACAGGAGCAGACGGCGTGGCTCGACAAGCTGCTGGCCAACAACCCGAACAAATGGACGATTCTGACGTTCCACCATCCGATCCTTTCGACGGCAAAGGGCCGTGATAACAAGGAGCTGCGGGAGATGTGGCAGCCGGTCTTCGACAAGTACCGTGTGGACATAGTGCTGACCGGGCACGACCATACTTACGGGCGGAGTAACGTGGCCACGGGAACAAGCACGCAAAAGGGCGGGACGGTTTATGTGGTGTCCGTTTCCGGGCCGAAGATGTATAGCCTGGAGCGGGAGCCGTGGATGCAGCGAGCGGCCGAGGACACGCAGCTTTACCAGATTATTCGCGTGGATGGAAAGCAGTTGCGGTATGAAGCGCGAACGGCGCGCGGCGCGCTTTACGATGCCTTCACGCTGACGAAGGTTTCGGGGAAGCCGAACAAGATTTCGAATCCGCGCGTGATGGAGCCGGAGCATCTGCGGACGGAAGCCGAGCGGGCCGCGATCATCAAAGAGTCCGCCGTCCGGAAAGCCGAACAGGAGAAGAAAGCCGCGAAGTGATGAAGCAGGTGTTGCTGGTTTGTCCGGAGGCGCCGTATCCAGTGTTGGGCGGCGGCGCGCAGCGGATCGCGTCATTGATCGAGTATTTCGCGGCGCGTGGATGCGCGGTGGATTTGTTGACGTTCGTGCCCTGCCAGGCGCCGGCGGAGTTTGTCCGTGAGGTGCTTTATGTTCCGTTGCCGGCGAACGGGCGATCGCTGGGGTCGCGCGTTTTGCGGAACGCGGGCCGGTTGGTGAGGGGAGTGCCTCCGTTGATTGATCGGCTGGCGGGATTCGACGCGATCGTGCGGGCCGTGTTGGGAAGCCGGCGGTACGATGTGGCGGTGCTGGAGCATTTTTGGGTGGCGCCGTATGTGGATGTATTCCGGTGTTATGCGGAACGGGTGTGGTGCGACTTGCACAACATTGAGTCGCGGTTTTTCCGGACGATGGCGGCGGCATCGGGTCCGGGGGCGGCGTGGGCGCTAAGGCGGTTCGGGCGATTGAACGAGAAGCTGGAGGCGGAACTGCTGCCAAAGTTCGACGGGTGTCTGGTGTGTTCGGAGGAGGACGCGCGTCTGGTGAGGGGTGCGCGCGTGGTCGTCTATCCGAACACGATTGGGTGGCACGAGCGGACGGAACGGGAGAAGGGGCAGACGCTGGTGTTTTCGGGAAATATGGAGTATCACCCGAATCAGCAGGCGGTCCGGTGGTTTCATGGGAGTATTTGGCCGAAGCTGCGTAGCCGTTTTCCGGGGCTTCGGTGGCGATTGGTGGGGATGAATCCGGATGCGGTCCGGCCTGTGGTGTGCGGGGACTCGCGGATTGAGCTGACGGGCGCTGTGGAAGACGCCCTGCGCGAGATCGGCCAGGCGCAATTGGCGGTAGTACCGCTGCTGGCTGGAAGCGGGACGCGCATAAAGATTCTGGAGGCATGGGCGGCGGGGACGGCGGTGGTGTCGACCACGCTGGGAGCGGAAGGGTTGCCTGGCTGCCTGCGAATTGCCGATGGCGCGGAGGCGTTTGAGCGGGCGGTGGTAGAGCTGCTGGGCGATCCCGCCGAGCGTCGGCGATTGGAGGAGGCGGGGCGGACGGCGTATGAGGCGCGGTATCACCGAAAGGCCGGATGGGCGGTGCTGGACGAAGAAGGGCCGGGGCGTAACTTCTAAGCGCGCAGAATGGACTGGGTTGCGGCCGGGGTTGGGGTCCCTTTTTGCTGGGGGCGGGAAGTAACAAAGAAGTTACGACTTCCCATTGAGTGCCGGGTTGAACCAGGGGTCTATACTGGAATCAGGTTCATGCGATTTAGCATTGACGCCCACGCCATTGGCAGGCACCTAACGGGGAACGAAGTTTATGTTCGCTGCCTGCTCGAGGGATTTGCGTCGTTAGATAAGAAATCGGAGTTCATCGCCTACACATCCGTGCGTGGCGCGGAGGAGTATGTTCCGTCCAGGATTCGGACGCGACGGGTGAGCGAGAACCCCTTTGTTCGGCTGGGCTTGGATTTGGGGCTTCGGGTACGGAGCGACGCGCCGGATTTGCTCCATGTGCAGTACACGGCGCCGCTTTATTGTCCGGCGCCGATCGTCGTGAGCATC
>CAMDKT010000536.1 GCA_945900935.1 Candidatus Sulfopaludibacter sp. SbA3
CCAGGTCCCGAAACACGTTGCCCATGTCATGGTAAAAGACTCCCCCGATCGTATCCCCGATCAGCGGAAAGCGCAGCTCCAGCGTGTTCATCGCCAACGCCTTTCCGCCGATCGGGAATCCCGTCGATAGGTCGCGCGGCCCGGCCTGATTGTCGGGAAAGCCGCGATGCGTGGAGCCGCCGCCCGAGAAGTACCGTTCCGGCAGCGGGACGTCGCGCACCAGTGTGCGGCCGCTTAAGCTATACATCCCGCCGAGAGTCGTCATCCGCGCCAGCACCATTTCCCTCGGCAGCCGGTGATACGTCGAGTTCCGGAAGATCAATCGCAGAAAGTCCGACTGCGATCCGAACGCACTGGCTGCGTAGCCGAAATCCACCGTGTTGTACGAGCCGCGCCGCGAGTCGATCGGATCGTCCCGCTTGTCTTGTACGAACGAAGTCGAAACAATGCCCAGCCGCACCGGTTGCGAGAAGAGAGGGATGAGCGCCGGGTCAATCGACAGCGTCGACTGGTCGATCTGTACGCGCCGGAACGTGAACCGGTACTGCACCGCATTGGCCTTCGACAATTTTTGCCCCAACTGGATACTGCTTTCCAACCGCTGCGCCGCGAATGTCCGGATATCGCGCGAATCGTCGAAAAGCGAAGTGAAGCTCAAATGCAACCGGTCGTTCCCGGTGAACTGCGGCGCGTAATAATTCACCACCGCGCGTTTCTGAAAGTTCGATAACTGCCCGCGAAAACTCAATGTGTGGCCCAGGCCCAAAACGTTTACGCGGCTCACGCCGAAGTTCACCCGCGGAGAAAAGCCGGGCGCGCCAGCCGGGGAGTTAAACGTTCCAAGCCCGCCGCCAATCCTCGCCAACTGCGCCCCGAAACCGATCGTGTAACTATAGCGGCTCGCCTCTTCCAACCGGTACAACACATTCTTGTCCCGTTCCTTTCCCTCCGGATTTTGCAGCGCAATGTCCACCTTCGCAAAAATCCCCAGGTCGTACAGCCGCCGCTGCGCGTCAATGATCGCGCTTTGCGACAGCGGATCGCCCGTCTCCAGCGGGATCCGGTCGTAGATCAACCGCGGCCTCGTTGTCCGATAACCGCCCACCAGCACACGCCGCACAAAGTTGCGCCGCCCCTCCGTCACCTCTATTTTCACGCCCATGCGCCGCAAGGCGTCGTCGGGTTCGGTCCGCAACTCCAGCGCCGCGTCCGGAAATCCGTTGTTGAAGTAGAAGTTCAGGATCGTGTCCCGGTCGCTGACCAGCGCCGTCTCCGAAAATGGCTGCCCCTCATTCGTTTGCAGCAGGCCCTTCACATAGTTAAAATCGCGCAGGTTCACTCCGCTGATCTCCACGCTGGAGACAAACCACTGCGGGCCCTCCACTATCTTCAGGTACAGAGTTACCTCTTCCCCCTTGCTTTCCGGATTCCGCTCGACGCGCGGCTCCACTTGCACATCGCGGAATCCGTTCGCCCGGTACAAATACTGGATGGAATCAATGTCTTTTCGCTGTAACTCTTCGCTGTACCGGCCATGGCGATAACGCAACAACGTGGCCGGCGTAATCGCCATGCGCTCGCGGATCGTCTTCTTGTCGAAGTACTCGTTGCCCTGAATGTCCAGCTCCGTTAGCTTGTACCTCGGCCCCCGTTCTACCGAATAAAGAATCGTCTGCTCGCCATTGGCTTCCACTGCCGGCGACGAAAAGTCCACCTTCGCGTCAAAGTACCCCTGCGCCTGAAAATACTGGGCGATATTCCGGCTGCCCTCGGTCAGCAGGTCCCGGTCGACAGTCCGCTCCTGGAACACCGGCACGAGTTGCCGCAGCTTTCCCAACCCTACTCTTGCCCCCTCCGCGCGAATCCGTATCCGCGGCCCTTGCTCAATTCGCAAGTGCGGCCGCAGTTGGTTCGGTTCCGGCAAATGCTCCAGCTTTTCCAGAGCTACTTTCGCCATCAGGAAATCGCGCGTTTGAAACGAATACCGCACCCGCTCCAGTCCGTTCTGCACGCGGCTCTCCGTCACGTGCTTATACCCAGCCAATCCCCAGAGCCGTTGCCAACGCGTCTTCCACAGAATGGCGCCGTCGGATCGCCCGGGAGTCCCCGTAAGCACCGGCTTCGTAAACCGCGCCCGCGGCCCGGCGTTCAGATTGAAAGTGACGTTCACTTGCTGCGTCAACGGTTCATAGTCGTACCGCGGATCAACCGTCGCCCGGTACATTCCGTTCGCCCGCATCAGCGCGATAATGTTTTGGCTCGACTGCAGCAGATAGTCCTCCGTAAAGTCCTGCCCCAACTCCAGCCGGGATGCCGATATCAACTGGCTCACGTTCGGCGGATCGGCTAACCCATTCACCGTCACCTTGCCCACAAACCACGCCGGCTCCGTTCTGAACTCCAGGATCACTTCCTCGCCCGATAATGCCGCATCCACGTCGACGGTATAAAACCGCCCCGTCTCATAAAGCCTCTCAATCGCCGAGGCGATCTTCCGTATGTTGAAAACGTCCCCAGCCTTCACCGGGTTCATCTGATCCAGCAACGCCAACGAGTACGGCTGCGTCTCCGGCGCATAGCGGATCGCGCTGATTCGTCTGCCGATGAATGCCGACTCCTGCGCCGCCCCCTGCGCGTAGCTAGTGCCGATGCCCATGAAGACAACAAGCACCGGCACAATTATCCAATAACAAGTGCACAGCGCCACTACCCGTTATGATAACTCGCGATGCCCCTTGCGTTACCGGGAGTTTACATGAAGCCCCTCCTCTATGTGGCATAATGTGGCCATCCTGGAGGGAGTCCCGTGCGACTTTCAACTTCCCTTTTTGTCCTGTGCATTTCGACATTTTTGACGGCCCAAGAACCGCCCGCGGCAGCGCCCGGCGGCGGCGCCGCCACCACGCCAACGAGCCCCGGTGGCGGCGGCATCGGCAACACCAACCCCACTAACCCCGGCGGTATTGGCAACACTAACCCCACCAATCCCGGCCGCAATCCATTCCCCGGCCAGGATCCCAATGACCGCAATCGATTCCCCGACATGCAGCAGAACCGGCCGATTTTCCTCTCCGGCAAAGTGGTCCTGGACGACGGTCAGCCCCCGCCTGATTCCGTCACCATCGAGCGCATCTGCAATGGCGTCATCCGCCCCGAAGGCTACACGAATTCCAAAGGTCATTTCAGTATCGAACTCGGCCGCAACAACGCCATGATGGCCGACGCCAGCACCTCCGGCGGCTTGGACGATGGCGGCTTCGGCCGCTCCCCGTTGGGCGGCGGACGCAATACGGGAATCGGCGGCATGGGCGGCCAATCCAGCGGGATTTCCGAGCGCGACCTGATGGGCTGCGAGATTCGCGCCAACCTGCCCGGCTTCCGCGGGGAGAACGTCAATCTGGCCGGCCGCCGTTTCATGGATAACCCCGATCTGGGCACCATGATCCTCCGCCGCATCGCGAATGTTGAAGGCTTCACCTTTTCCATGACCACCGCTCTCGCCCCCAAAGACGCCAAGAAAAATTTCGACAAGGGTCTTGATCTCATCCGGAAAAAGAAGCTCCCGGAGGCGATGGCCGAAATCGAAAAGGCTACCGCCGCCTACCCTAAATACGCCATCGCGTGGTTTGAACTCGGCCGTCTTTATGAAACGCAAAAGCGCGCCGAAGACGCTCAGAAGGCGTTCGAATCCGCCGTCGCCGCCGACTCAAAATACGTGAAGCCCTACCTCAATCTGGCCTTCCTGCACGCGCAGAAAAAGGATTGGGATAAGACCGCCGAAACCAGCGCCAAGGGGATCAAGCTCAACCCGTTTGAATACCCGCAGCTCCATTACGTCAACGCCGTTTCCAACCTCAACCTCGGTAAATTGGACGATGCCGAAAAGGCCGCGCGCGAAGCCAGCAAGTTGGACTCGAGAGGCCAGATGCCGCGCATTGATCAAGTGCTTGGCATTATCCTTGCCCAGAAGAACGACATCAAAGGCGCCAAGGAAAGCTTCGCAAACTATCTGAAGAAAGATCCCGTTTCGCTCGAAGCCCAACACGTGCGCGCTCAACTCGCGCGCCTGGAAGCCGCCCCGGCCCCGGCTACAGCGTCGGCTCCCGAAACCGCCCCGCCGCCCCAACAGCGGACCGCCCCGGTAGCGCCTCCTCCCACCGTCTCCGCCCGCACCTCCTGGCCGTCCTGGTCCGGCGGACTCTCCGACCTTCCTCCGGGGCCATTGTCGAAATCCCTCGACGCAGGCACGCTCTGGAAGGAAGTGGGCAACTCGGTTTACGCGCTCGTCACCGCCGGTGACGCCTCCCAGTTGAAGCCCGAGGCTTCGGAATTTCAGGGCGCGGCCGTCGCCGTCTCAAACAGCCTCCTGCTTACCAATTGCGACGTCCTGGAAAACATGGGCTCCACCGGCCTCTATCAGAACGGTAAGCTCGTCACCACCAGCGTGCGTCTGGTCAAGTCCAAGCGCACCGCCGGGCTCTGCGTGCTCGAGGCCGGCGGCGCGCGCCTGCAGCCGGTCAACGGCGTCCGCTACGCGCAGGATTTAACCGCGGGCGAGAAGACGTACACAGTTC
>CAMDKT010000537.1 GCA_945900935.1 Candidatus Sulfopaludibacter sp. SbA3
GGCGATACCGGCCCGTTGCTGCTCGAGGGATTCCAGGGACTTGGGAGGCATGATTTGGGCTCCTTCCGTCCCAGCGTATCACATACGCACGGATTCATGCCGCAAAAAAAGAGAATCGTCGATTCCCCACTTTCATGTCGCACACCCAATAGATGCCTTCCCACGACAATGTGGTGGCGAATTGTGCTAAGCTGGAGTGGATTAGAAGTCAACCCCGTTCCTGTACTATTTACCTTGCTCATATTTTGCAAGGACGACAGTTGGATCGTTGATCTGACTTCGCCTTTCAAAAACTAAATGAATCTCTTCACTGACTTGTCGTTGTCCCCGGTACTCCTGGGCAACCTGAATAAGAAGGGCTACTCTGTACCTACGCCCGTCCAATCTAAAGCCATCCCCCCCGCTCTCGCCGGCCACGATCTCGTTGCCACGGCGCAGACCGGAACCGGCAAGACTCTTGCCTTTTGCCTGCCGCTCATCGAAACGATGCTGCAGCAGCCCGCCCCCGCCGGTAAGCCCGTCGGCCCACGCGCTCTCATATTGAGCCCCACCCGCGAACTGGCCATCCAGATCGCCAAGGAGTTCGATGAAATCGCGCAGGGCACCGGCTTCCGCACCGCCACCGTTGTTGGCGGCATGGCCGAAGGTGCCCAGCTCAACGCGCTCCGCCGCGGCGTGCAGGTTATCGTCGCCACCCCAGGACGTCTCTGTGACTTCCTCGACCGCCGTCTCGCCAATTTGAGCCAGGTCTCCCACGTCATTCTTGACGAAGGCGACCGGATGCTCGACATGGGCTTCCTGCCCGCACTGCACCAGATCCTCGGGCAGATTCCGAAAAAGCGCCAGACGCTGTTCTTCTCGGCCACCATCGAGCCCAGCGCCTCCAAGCTCATCGCGCAACACCTCACGAATCCGATTCGCATCGCCCTCGGACCGGCCACCAAGCCCACCGAAAACGTCGACCTCCATTTCTACGAAATCGAGCATGACCGGAAAGTGGATCTCCTCCACCATATGCTCGGCCGCGAGACCGGATCTTTCCTCGTGTTTGCCCGCACCCGTCACGGGGTCGAGAAGCTCGCCAAGCGTCTCGCCAGGGTCGGTGTGAAGGCAACCAGCATTCACGGTGACCGCACGCAGGGCCAGCGCAACCGCGCGCTCGCCGGTTTCCAGCAGGGCGAATACCGCGTCCTGGTCGCCACCGACGTCGCCGCCCGCGGCATCCACGTCGACGGCATCTCGCACGTCGTCAACTTCGACCTGCCGATGGTTCCCGAAGACTTCATCCACCGAGTTGGCCGCACCGGTCGCGCCGGTGCCCGCGGGATGGCCCACACCTTCGGCACTCGCCAGGAGCGCAACGAAGTCCGCAAGATTGAGCGTGCGCTGAGCATTCAACTCACCCGCCAGACTATCACCCAGCTCGATCCCATGCCGGAGCCGATGGAACGGTTCGCTGACCGCGAAATCATCCCGCCCGCTCCTCCGCAGGCCCGCAAACGGGCACAGTCCACGGCCCCGTCGTGGTCCAACTCCGCTCCCCGCGGCGGTGCGCCCCGCAAAGGCGGCTTCGGCGGCGGCAACAAGTTCGGCGGCTCCCGCAAGTCCGGCCGATAACAGCAACGAACAAACCTCGAAAAAAACCGGCCTTCGGGCCGGTTTTTTCGTTCTGCATTCGGTGCCCTACCGCAAAATCGGGAAATTTGCCTTCGGCGTCGCCGCCGGTCTGGCTTCTCCGGAAACCAAATGGCCGATCGTGATCGAAGCCCGGAATAGGACGTCAATCGGAACCAGCCCGCCTAGCTTATGGTCCGCAATCGCCTTCAATCCCGCCGAAGCGATGCAACCGCAGGAACTGCAATCGGAATCGCCACCGAACTGGCAGGGCTAAATCATCGTCGGGCGGCGTCAGGTACTCCTCGATCATTCTGGGATGCATGTCCAATTGCGGAAACCGCTTCCGCAACGCCAGCATATCCCCAACCGCTTTCTCTCGCTCCGTCGCCGTAAGGATCTCCGGCGGTACGTCACCGCGCTGCGGCGTAAAGATCGAAAACCAAACCCGCTTGATCTCCGGCCGCGGCGTCCAAAATTGCAAGAACTCTTCCAAATAACCGTCGCGTCGCATCATCTGCGCCGTGATGTTATCGTCCTCAATGTTTTTCAGAATCCGCTCATAAGTCGCCGGTGTCCGTCGCACGTCGTGCTCTTCGCGCAATCCGTCAATCGAAACGACAACGTTCAGTCCCTGTAGGTTCGACCATGCCGCCGGCAACGGCCGGAACGCGCTGGTGACCAACTGAATGTGTACGCCCTTAGCCAGAATCAGCGGGACCAGCGGCTCCATCTCCCGAAATCGAACGAGCGGATCCCCGCCGCCGATCGACAATTTCCATTACGCCATCGATTAGTGCCTCCCCTTTACGATCACGCAGTTCCAGCAGCGTCGTCTCACCGCCTAAGTGGTTATCGTCATAGGCGTAACATCCTGAACATCGAAGCGGACATTTTCTTGTTACCTCAATGGAAAGGGACGGAGCCTGCCCCGAAGTATCTTGCCCCACGCTCGAAAGAGTTTCGCGGTCTTCAGGAAGGCGGCCCCCTTTCGAAGCCGATACACCTATCCTGCCAACTTGTAAACTCTTAACTCCGCCGGGAGGATTTGGCGACCTGCCCTCGCGAATTTTCATAAATCGCCGCGGCCGTCGCCGCCGCCAGCGGCAACAGCATCTCCGATTCTCCATACTGCACCATCGCCGCCGGCGACATTCCCTCGGCGTCCCGATGAAACCGCAGTTCCCCGTCCTCCACGTCGATCCGTATCAGATCGCCCGGCCGAATCTGTGTAGTCGCGATCAGATTCGAGAGCGGCTGCACCAGCAACCGTTCAATCGCCCGCTTCAAATGCCGTGCCCCGTACTTGGCGTCGATTCCCTGGGACAGCATGAACTCCTTTGCTTCCGTTGACGCATTGAATACGAACGATTTCTCCGCCGAAGCAACAAAGATCCGTTGCTGCACCTGCCGCAATTCGATGTCCAGTATTCGCCGCATATCTGATTCTCCCAGCGGCTGAAACACCACCACCTTGTCCAGGCGGTTCATGAATTCCGGCGTGAACTTCTTCCGTGCCGCCTCCGCCCCGCTCCGGGCGATCTTTGCCGCCGTCTTCTCATCAATCTCGTATCCTTGCACCGCCTCGGCCCGCGCGCTCAGCCCAAATCCCATTTTGGGACTCAGAATGGAACTCATTTCCGTTGCGCCCAGGTTCGACGTCATGAAGATCATGGCCCGTGAAAAGTCCACTTTGCGGTTGTCGCCCAACGTCAACGTCGCCTTGTCCAACACCCCTAACAACAGATTCCACAACGCATCGGAGGCCTTCTCTATCTCGTCGAACAGGATAAAACTGATCTTGCTCTTGTCGGTGTGGTGTTGGTTGATCACTTCCTGGCTCAATAACGGGTGCGTTTCCCGGTGTCCCAGATATCCGGGCGGCGACCCAATGAGCTTGGCGATCTCGTGCGAGTGCTGAAATTCAGCGCAATCGATCTTGATGACGGCCCGTGGATTGTTGGTCAGCGCTTCCGCCGTCGCCTCCACTATGCGCGTCTTTCCCGTCCCCGTTGGCCCCAAAAACAGAAAGTTTCCCATCGGACGCCCTGGCGGATTCAGCCCCGTCAGGTGCATTTGATAGATATTGACGATCTGCTCGATTGCTTCCGGCTGGCCCACTACCAGCCGGCGCAGACCAGCGTCAAGCGACTCCGCGTCGGGTCCCGTCCGTGTTGGGTCCAACGGGACCGATCCCGTAAACCCACAATGGATTTTCTCGATGGATGACATCCCTACCTTACTTCCTGGCGGCTGGCTTCGTGGTGCCCACGGTTGCCATTCGGCGCTCTCCGCGCTAACACGCGTCGAACTCTTCGCCGGAAAATTCCTGGTCTTCTCGACATCTTTGTTTTTCGGGTCTTTCTTGTTCGTGGGCCACTGCGTCATGTGAGTTTCTCCGCTCACATAACTTTTCGACTTCCACAGCCGAAGTATGAGCAATCTCCATGCCGTTTCCGCTCTTCCTTCCGCCAGATTTTCCCTACCCCTTACTTCGGCGGCCGCGACGGCCTCATTTCCACCCGGCTCACCAGTGTCCGTTCCGGCATCGATAACACCGCCACCACCATCCTCGCCACGTCCGACGCCGCAATTTTCCAACCAGTATCAACGCTGCCCGGCACGATCGTCGTCACCCGGATCCCCTCCTGCCGTTAGTCCAAAATCATCGCCTCGCTCATCCCGTTCACTCCGATCCTTGACGCATTGTACGCCGCCCCGTCCGCAAACAGATTCTTCCCCTCCAGGCGGCTCAAATGGACGATGAAACCGCCGCCGTTTCCGCGCATCGCCTGGATTGCATTCCGCGAACAGCGAAACGCTCCAGAAAGTTTGATGTCTATCGTCCGTCTCCAGTCCGCCACGGACTTCTCCCCGGCCGGCCGGAAAATGCCGCTGCCCGCATTTGCCGCCAGGATGTCCACCGCGCCCTCGGCTCGCAGCGACTCAACAATGGCC
>CAMDKT010000538.1 GCA_945900935.1 Candidatus Sulfopaludibacter sp. SbA3
TTCGAACAATACGGGGCCAGGGCAGAAGTTTTTCGATGTTTCCTCCTTTGCGACGCCGACGCAGAACACGCTGGGCAACGCGGGGCGGAATATCATTCAAGGACCCGGGTTGGGGAACTTCGACGCGGCGGTGCACCGAAATTTTTCGATTCGGGAACGCATGCAGTTGGCGTTACGGATTGAGAGTTTCAACTCCACCAATACGGCGCATTATTCGAATCCGAACGGGAATGCGCAGTCGCCACAGTTCGCCGAGATCAACGGGGCGGAGCAGGATCAGCGCCAGTTCCAGATTGGGTTGACGCTGCGGTTTTAGGTTGCGAATTCGATTTTCAGGAAGCCCGCCGTTCCTTCGGGTCCGGTCATTGTGAGGCGATGGCCGGATTCGTCTTTGGTTTCGAGACGGAATGCGGTTCCGGCGTGGATGAAATCGCGCACCCCGCCTTTGCACTGCGCCAAATCGTTTTCTTGGTGACCGCCGAAGGGGGCATTTATGGCCCGGATTTGGCCGATTTCGATTTCAGATCTTGAGATGGTGACGGCTCTGCGAAGGAGTCCTTTCGGAGGGGGCCAAAGGATCGGCGGCCTGATTCTTGACTGGGTAGTTTAGGGAATAGAAACCGGAGTTCGACTCATTATCGGCACGACGATCCAAGAGCACGAAGGCGACCGTCACAACCGCAATCAAGCCTGCAACCCATATTGCGGGGCCTGGATGATCAAAGCCCTGAGGGTGATGCTGCCATGGCAGAAAGCCCACGATGAAGCATAAAAACGCCGCCAGGACGCAACAGATTAACATGCCTGCTGTGGCTTCAGCGCTCGCCACGCCGTTCTTGCCCGCGCCCAGTAACCAAGAATGAATAACCGAGAGTACTCCAAGCGCGACTGCACAACAGAAACATATCAGAAGCAGTCCAATCTCTTCATTGAAATCATCAGAGAGCAAGTAGCGAGCCGAGACCACGCTGAACCAATCATATGCGCGAATTACGGATAAACCGATGAGGAATGCCCCAGCAGTTCTGGCCGACCACTGCAAGATGCTGTTCTTGATCAGCATGGTCGTAACTTCGTCATAGAGAGCGAGCGCGATATCCGCAATCCAGAGGGAGACGGTCGCAATCACCATCCAAGTAAAGTTTGCCAGCCATCGTACGATCCGGCCCACGACGTTGACGGCACCAATCACGGGCTTAAACACAGCTTCCACCACGTTGGGCAGTTCCTCAGGCAATGAGAGATCCAGCCATTCAGGAAGCGTCCGTATCGAAGAACGACGCGTATTAAAGGCAGCGGAGATCGCCCGCCAAATGATGGTGAGGAGCAGGAGAATACTGATAACAATTCGGAGATCGAGAAGCCATCTCAGCGGAATCTCACTTGGTGCTAGTTCGACTGCGGAACGATAGTCCGCAGCATCAATAAGAATCCCTTTCTGCGCTAAAGATGTGGAGACACCCACTCCTAACCATAGTGCGTATATGTAATCAGGCCACCCCCAATGTCGCTCGTCCTGGCCGAAGGACATGAAGAACATCGCAAGGGTAAGGGCGGCAACCGATCTCATTCCAGCGTATACGCCTTGCTCCACGTACATGTAATCGAAACTTGACACATACAACAGCGTGAGGCCTACAAAGAGACAACCCAAAGTACTGTTGTTATGCTCGTTATGCTCATCCGCTGCAATTGTACACGCAAAGAGAAACATGGTTGCGGCAAAGAGGGACCATTTGATCCACAGATCGGCTGTCCCCGGAATTGCGACTTCCGGGCGCAAGACAACCCGTAGCGCGACAGCGAGCAGTACGAGTACACCAACCACCAGGAACAATAGCACTTCAAACGCATCTTCGGGCGTTTCGGATTTCATAGGGCTGTCCGTCCGGCGTGGAAGCATATGACCGGAAAAACACCAAAACGCCATTCAACCTGATCTAAATCTGAGGGTGCTTTATCCGTGGTCAGCCTGGGGACGGAACGCACGGCGCGTCGAAGGTGGGCCGTCTCTAAATAGTCCCCACGATGACGATCAAGCGAACCATTCATAGATTGGCACTCCAATCACAACTATACGATCAACTTCTTTCGCCTCAAATTATATACCAAAATGGCTTTGCATCGTTGCGGTGCCGCAGCCCACACCACGACTGTCCCCCGGAAGTTACTTGGACTTCTTGTCGATCTTCGCCCACGCATCGCGGAGTTGAACGGTGCGGTTACAGATCAGCTTTTCGGCCGTCGAGTCGAGGTCGACATTGAAGTAGCCGACGCGCTCGAACTGGAAGTGGGTGTTGGGAGCGACGCCTTTCACGCTGGGCTCGATTTTGGCGTCGCTCTTGACGACTAACGAGTTGGGGTTGAGCTGACCGGCGATGTCGTCCGACTGCGGGGCGTCTTCGAGGAGCAGGCTTTCGTAAAGCCTGGCCTCGAAGGTGATCGCGTGTGCGGCGGAGACCCAGTGGATGGTCGATTTCACCTTGCGTCCGTCGGGCGAGTTGCCGCCGCGGCTGGCGGGATCATACGTGCAATGGACTTCGGTAACTTCGCCGTTTTGATCCTTCACGACGCTTGTGCATTTGATGAAGTAGGCGTAGCGGAGTCGGACTTCCTGGCCGGGGAACAATCGATAGTATTTGGGCGGTGGGACTTCGCGGAAGTCGTCGCGTTCAATGTAAATCACCTTGGAGAACGGCACGGCGCGGGATCCCATGCCGGAGTCGTCGGGGTGGTTGGCGGCGTCCATGTCTTCGGTCAGACCGTCGGGATAGTTATCGATTACGACTTTAATGGGATCGATGACCGCCATGACGCGGGCGGCGCGTTTGTTCAGATCTTCGCGAATGTGGTGTTCCAGGAGCGGAAACTCAATGACGCCGTTGGACTTGGAGACGCCGATGGAGCCGCAGAAGGCGCGGATGGCTTCCGGAGTATAACCGCGGCGGCGGATGCCGGAGAGGGTCGGCATGCGGGGGTCGTCCCAGCCGGAGACGAAGCCTTTTTGCACGAGGAGCAGGAGCTTGCGCTTGCTGAGGATCGTGTTGGTGACGTTGAGGCGGTCGAATTCGATCTGTTGCGGGCGATGGATGCCGAGGCTTTCGACGTACCAATCGTAGAGGGGGCGGTGGTCCGCGAATTCCAGCGTGCAGATGGAGTGCGTGATGCCTTCGATGGAGTCGCACTCGCCGTGCGTGTAGTCGTACATCGGATAGATGAGCCAGTCATTCCCGGTGCGATGGTGTTCGGCGCGGAGGATGCGGTACATGACGGGGTCGCGCATGTTGAAGTTGGGCGAGGCCATGTCGATTTTGGAGCGCAGCGTGCGGGAGCCATCCGGGAATTCGCCGGCGCGCATTCGCTGGAAGAGGTCGAGATTCTCCTCGACGGCGCGGTTTCGATAAGGGCTTTCGGTACCCGGTTCGGTGGTGCTGCCGCGAGTTTCGCGGACCTGGTCGGCTGTGAGGTCGCAGACGTAGGACTGGCCCTGTTTGATAAGCTGATTGGCCCATTGAAAGAGCTGTTCAAAGTAGTCGGAGGCGTAGAAGAGGCGGTCTTCCCAATCGAAGCCGAGCCAGCGAACGTCGTTGATGATGCTGTCAACGTATTCGGTTTCTTCCTTGGAGGGGTTCGTATCGTCGAAGCGGAGATTACACTTGCCGCCAAAGTCTTTGGCGAGGCCGAAGTTCAGGCAAATGGACTTGGCGTGGCCGATGTGGAGGTAGCCGTTGGGTTCCGGAGGAAAGCGGGTGTGGACACGGCCGCTATTCTTTCCGTTTTCGATGTCCTGAATGATAATGTCGCGGATGAAGTTGGAGGGGGCGGACTCAATCAGACCGTCAGTAGGCATTCATTTCAGTATATCCGGGCCTTTTAAGCTACCGTGCATGTACCTTGCTGACCGCAAAGGCTGACGTCGGCCCATGGCAGGCGGCGCAGCTTTCGCCGAGAGGAGCCGTCAGTGCCTGATCGAGCCGTGACAGCCCGCGGCATCAACGGCCAAAGCTTCACTCTCTCCAACACCGTCAGTTGCGAACCCTGGCGCTAACGGCTCCTTCCGCTCGCCCGTATCTTCTCCAGCGCCGCCCGCATCGCCGTCACCCGCTCCGGATGCCGCGCCGCCAGATTCGAAACCTCGCCCCGGTCCTTAGCCACGTTGTACAACTGTGCCGCCGTCGCGTTGCCAAGCTCCGTATTCGTCCCGCGATTCACCGCCGGCCCGTCGCTGCCCTCGATCATCTTCCAGTCGCCAGCCCGATACGACAACGCCCGCGCATGTTCCACAATATGTCCCCGCCCGCGCTTCGACCGGCCCAGCAACGCATCCAACACATCCACGCTATCCGGCGCCGCATCTTCCGGCACACCAACGCCCGTCAACCGCGCCAGCGAAGCCAGCAAATCCTGCTGTCCCACCAACGCCGGCGATACCCCCGCCTTCACCCGCCCCGGCCATCGCAGCAACAATGGCACCCGCGTCCCGCCCTCAAAATTGCTATACTTCCCGCCGCGCAACGGCCCGGCCGGTTTGTGCCCGCCCAACTTCTCCACCGCGTCGTCTTTGTACCCGTC
>CAMDKT010000539.1 GCA_945900935.1 Candidatus Sulfopaludibacter sp. SbA3
ATTACACCCTCTTCGTTCATCTGATCTCCGCCGACGCCTGGACGCTCATCGTCAGCAAGGAAACCGGTCAGTGGGGCCTCGCCCACAAGCCCGAAAACGATCTCGGCCGCACGAAGATGAAGATCGCCAAAGTCGCTCCGGTCGAGTCCTACACCATGACCCTCTCCGCTAAAGAACTGAAGCTGGAGTGGGAAGAAACCTCGGCCAGCGTTCCGCTTAGGCTGAAGTAGTTTACAGCCCGCGAACTCGTTCCGCGCAGAAAGCCCACAGCTCCATGTCGCGTTCCCGCCATTCGCGACATGGCGACTCGTTAACGCCAGTGCCGTTAAGGTTCCAGCCTGACGTACCGCGATCTTTCGCCCCGTGTGCGCCACATCGCGGCTGGCGATCAGTCGCGGTCTTTCCCTTTTGTCCCAGGTGATCCAATGGAACCGTCCGGAGCGGTTAACGGTGTGTCGGCAGGTACGCCGGGCGCGAACCCTTGACGGCGACGACCGTTCCGTAGAATGACGATTCACTCTGATGCACGCCCAGAGCCTCGCCGAGCTGAAGTTGAGTCATCTCGCGCGCGCTCCGGAGTTCGTCGAGTTCGCCGAGCGGCATGGAAGCCAGGCTCGCTTGAAAGTGCTTCTCTATCTTCATCCTCCTTCCAGGGGGCATCGCCTCAACGAGTTCTCGAAAGTTGCGTGTTGCCATTAATTTCGTTCTTCCTTTCTTAGTTCGCTCAGGTGGTCGGCGAAGATATTGTCGGCGATCGGCACAAACGGCTCGTACCAGCGTCGTCACCGCTCTTGTCGCCGCCAATCAAAAGAACAACGGTTCCCAGCGGATTGAAGGCGTAGAGTGTGCGGAGCGGCTTTCCCTTGCTCCGCGTTCGCAATTCCCGCATTTGCGGATAGCGTGAAGCCACCACCTTCGAGCTATGGGGAAATCCAGGAGCTGGACCGAGATCGACTACGTGCCGCACCGAGAGAGCGACAGCATCCTATTCACCTTCATCCAGGGAATCCCACCACTGTTGAAATGCTTCGGTGAATTCTACCTCCCATGCCATACCTCCAGTAGGCCGCGTACGGCATGTTGCCGGGTAGGCGACGAAAGCTCCGGCGCACCCGCCGCTCAGGAGATCGCGGGAAACCGGCTAACGAAGTCACCTCTGCGACAAACCCCCATCCACCGCCATGATCTGTCCCGTCACAAAATTGGATGCCTTCAAAAAGTAAACGACCGCACACTGCTCGTGCCCCGCATTTCCCTTGGCCTTATTTCGCCCCGAAATTCTTTGATCGGCCGAAGCGCGACGGCTTAGAAATTCGATAGATAATAGAGACCGTTCGTCATGTCGAACCGGGACGACGACAAACGCAACATGCGACGAACGATCTCGCCGGTGGAATACCGCTGCTGCGGGATGATCAATACGCCAAAGTGCGACCGGCCCTGCTCCGCCCATTGACCGTAGAGCGACGCGAAGTCACACGCATTGGCACTGACCAGAACCCGGCCCCACACAACCGCATGATTCAACTGGGACTCATCGTCACGGGCATTCATTCCAGCATCGAGAGAAGTCACCACATCAATAGAGTGGCTTCGCAGCGCCGCGATCAGCCGATGCTGAGCCGAATCTTCGTCGAAGTAGAACTTCACCGCTTAGGGACGAAGCGGAAGTCGCGAGGAACGAACGCCCTCGTCGTAGGCTTGTTCGTCAGCCGCGATGTCCGCGTCGATCTCCATCTTGTTCGCGTGGTAAAAGGCTAGGCCCGCGTAGATTTGCGCAAGTGAAAGTGGTGGCCGGTCGGCGGCAATCTCCTCCGGCGAAAGCCCCCGGTTGTTCTCGATTGCGATGGTTCGCACACAAATACCTGTTCCAGCGATGATAGGCCGACCGCCGCGCAGTGATGGATCGCGCGCGATCAGAGCCCCAATCTCGGTGAAAGCAATTGGCATTGCATCCCCAGTATAGCTCCCGCGACGGCAAATCCGGCTGCGAACAGATGGCGCCGTATCACCGCTGCGACAAACCCCCATCCACCGCCATGATTTGCCCCGTCACAAAATTGGACGCCCTCAAAAAGTAAACGACCGCATCCGCGATCTCTTCTCCCGTCCCCACCCGCCCCGCCGGCGTCGCCTTTAGCATCGCAGCCATCGCCTCATTCCATTCCCCAAATGGGATCACGCCAGGCGCAACGGAGTTCACCGTGATCTCCGGCGCAAACGCCTTCGCCAACGCCTGCGTCAACATAATCACCCCGGCCTTCGACGCGCAATAATGCGCATGTTCCGCCCACGGTCGCAAACCGCCCAGCGAACTGATGTTCACTATCCGCCCCGAACCCTGCGCCTTCATTCGCCGCGCCGCCTGTTGGCAGCAGAAGAAAACCGCCTTCAAATTCACATCGTGGATGTAGTCCCAATCGGCCTCGGTCACCGTCAATGGATCGAACTTCGTAAACCGGGCGGCATTGTTCACCAACCCATCAATCCTTCCAAATTGCGTGTCGATCTCCGCGAACATCCGCTCAATTTCGGCAACGCTTTCCAGATTCGCCCGGAACAACGGCGCGCCGCCGCATTCCCCCGCGGTTTCCAGAGCCTCCGCCTCGGAGCTCGAATAATGGATCGCGACCCGCGCACCCTCCTGAAACAACCGCAGCGCAATCGCCCGCCCAATCCGCTTTGCCGCGCCCGTCACCAGCACCACTTTTCCGTTCAACTCAGGCATTCGGCTCCCCATGCACTTCCACTTCGTCGCCGGGGATCTCGTGCGCCACCGCGCGCGGTTCCGGCAGCCGTCCGGTCACGTCGCCCCAAAACCAGCCGATCGCCGTGCAACTGCTCAACACGCCGCTCGCCACACCGATCCATCGCGTTTCCAAATGGTCGCTCGCCAATCCGGCCGCCGTCATCGACAACATCATCATCCCCCATGTCAGCGTTTCGAGCGTAGCAAATACACGGCCCCGGTAGGCATCGTCGACGATCCGCAGAATCTGCGACACATTCATCACCGAACTCACCGCCACCGCCGAGCGCGACAGGCAGATCATCAGCAACGCCAGCCAATACGGCTCCGACAGCGCGAAGCAAACATACGACGCCCCGTGCAAAACATAGGCAAGCGCAATCGTCTTCTTGTATTGGGAATACGACAACCGCGGCATCAGCCAGTGCGCAAACACGCCCCCACAAACCAGTCCGAACCCGGCGGCGCCCCACAGTTCCCCCGTCCCGATCGGCCCGCGGTGAAACACTCTTTCTCCAAACAACGGAAACAATATCTGCGCCGCGCCGCCGCCCGACGCCCATCCCACGCTGACAAAGCCCAACCCCGCCAGCAAGGGGATGGAACGCATATATTGCAATCCCTCCTTGTAGTCCTGCCACGGCTTCAGCACTTTGGTTTCGTCCAGCGTGTTCCGTTTCGCGACGAACCCGCCGTTGGGCACGCGTAACTTGCTGATGCAAAGCGCGGAGAACAAAAACGATATCGCATTGAGGAAAAACGCGGCCTCGTAACCCATCGTCGTCGCGCTGAATCCGCCCAGAAACGCGCCCACCGCGGTGGTCGTCCACTGCGTCGTCTGCGTCACTGTATTCGCGGTGTGCAATTCGCCTTTCGTAGCGATCGCCGGTAGAATCGCGGCCCGTCCGCTGGTGAAGAATGGCGACGCCGCCATCATCAGCGCGCTGAGCACGTAGATAATCCAACTCCGCCCCAACGGCACGCCCAAAACGAACAGCACGGCCAACACCGCCCGCACCAAATCGCTCCAAATCATCAACTGCCGCCGGTCGAAGCGGTCCAGACTCACCCCGGCCAACGGCCCCGCCAACAGCATCGGAATCGCTCGCGACAACATCACGCCCGCCACCGCCAGCCCCGAGTTCGTCTGCGCCAGAATCAGGCTGAACACGGCAATCGTGTTGAAGTGGTCACCCACCTCGCTCACCACTTGCCCCATCCACGTGTAGCGGTAGTTGCGGTTGCTTTTCAGGAGCGCCGCAAACCCGGCCATTACGCGCGCTCCGAAAGGAACACCCCGGCGAAGATCAGACTTCCGCCGCCTACGAGTGTGGCCGTAACCGGTTCGCCCAACATCGGCAGCGCCAGCGCCGTAGCCACCAATGGCTGCAAATAACTGAACGCGGAAAGGCGCGAAGCCGACAGCCGTTTCAACGCATACGCCCAGCCGATGTAGCAAAGCACGGAGGAGACAATCGTCATGTAGGCAAACGCCCACCAGGCCGCCGCGCTTACTTGCGCGAAATCAAATCGCGACGCCAAAAACAGCGTCATCGGCAGCAAAAATAAACTCCCGGCAGTGTAGGAAACCGCGATTACCGCCATGCCCCCGTGCTCGGCCGCCAGTTCTTTGCCGAACACCGTATAGACCGCGAAACTCAACCCCGCGCCTAGCGGGAGTTTCCTACGTTGAAGCAGAAATAGTTCATAACCTCAATGAATCGAGCGCGTTAGGGGCGAGGCATCGTATATACCACGGAGCTTAGCGCAACACGGGTAGAGCCTCCAGGGCTTCGGCGAGAGCCTTTCGGCCCGGGG
>CAMDKT010000540.1 GCA_945900935.1 Candidatus Sulfopaludibacter sp. SbA3
ATTCCCCTGGCAGGTAAAAATCGGCGAAACCGTCAGCACCGCTGACTATGTCGCCCCGCCGAAGATGCTGTCCTCGGAGACGACCGAAAACGAAGTGACATGGAGCCGCGGCGAGTATGTCGAAGGCAAGGACATCTGGGCCGCTTTTCAACTCCCCGGCACCGCGCCCATTGCCATCGGCATTTATTCCAATCAACCGATTCCGCCCAGGACCGGGTCAGGCCGTCCATGGAAACTGTTCTTCGTCTTCGCCGCCCTTCTGATGGGAATGATGATCGTGTTCTCCGCTATCGCTCGTCAGGAGACCGTACTCGATCAGACCTATACGTATCAGCCGCTCGCCACCGGCGAAAAATCGTTCGTCACTCCGCCATTCGAACTCAAGGGGAACAGCGCTAACCTGGAGGTTGATGTCACCGGAGATGGGCTCGATAACGCTTGGGCTTTCATCGGCATGGCGCTGATTAATGAGCAAACCGGACAGGCCTTTGATTTTGGACGCCAAATCAGTTATTACCACGGCGTGGATGGCGGCGAGTCGTGGACGGAAGACAATCGCAATGATTCCGCAACGCTTCCCAGCATCCCCGGAGGCCGGTATTATTTGCGGCTGGAGCCCGAAGCCGAAACGCCCACGGCGGGTGCCGCGGTGTCTCTAGTTCCCATTCAGTACAAGGTGAAACTTGTGCGCGACGTGCCGTTCTACTTCCGGTACTTCATCGGCCTGTTTCTGCTGCTGCTTCCGCTGCCCTTCCTGGGCCGGAAGGGTCCGAATTTAGAAGATTTGCGCTGGAAAGAAAGTGACTACGGAGTGAACCCCGGAAGTCCGTTCTGGAGCCCTGGCGCCAATTCTGGAGATGATGATGAGTAAGTTCTATATGATCTACAGTTCGTTGGTCGCCGGAGGCTTGTTTTATTCCGGCTTGACGGGTTGGGCTTTTGGCTCGTATGACGAGGTCAAGGGAGTACCCAAATCCGTTCGCGACAACCCGGGTGCCTACCGTAGCCACTACGCCGGCAGCGCCCGCTACTTCGGAGGAAAATAATCGCATGGAATTCCGCATCGACCATTTCGTGAATGCGCTGATTTATGCCATTCTCGGTGGAATTATCTACTTCATCGCCTTTTACGCGATCGACAAGCTGACGCCTGGAGATCTGTGGCAGGAGATCGTGGAGAAACACAATATCGCGTTCGCCATTGTGGTCGGCTGCATGATGCTCGGCTTCGGCATCATCATCGCGGCCGCGGTCCACTAAGGGCCGTCTTCGCGGTACAAAATGGCGATCGTACTCTTTTTAAGTGTCTTTCTGATCGCCGCTTGCGGCTTGATCTATGAGTTGATCGCCGGCGCGCTTGCCAGCTACCTGCTGGGCGATAGCATATTGCAGTTCTCCACGGTTATCGGCGCTTACTTGTTCGCCATGGGCATTGGCAGTTGGATGAGTAAGTTCCTCGCTCGCGGATTAGTGGAGCGGTTTATTACGATCGAATTGATGGTCGGACTGGTAGGCGGCTTTTCATCGACCGTCTTGTTCCTGGCCTTCGCCTACACCGACTCCTTCCGGTTGCTTTTGTATCTCATGGTGCTGGTCATCGGAATCCTTGTTGGCCTGGAAATACCTCTTCTGATGCGCATCCTCAAGGAGCGCTTTCAATTCCACGATCTGATCGCCAATGTCCTGACGTTTGACTATCTTGGCGCACTCGGCGCGTCGTTGCTGTTCCCGCTCGTCCTGGTTCCGAAGCTGGGAATGGTGCGTTCCGCCCTGCTGTTCGGGCTTGTCAACGCTGGCGTGGCCTTGTGGTCGACTTTTATCTTTCAACGGCAGATTGGCTCCCCCGTTCGGCTGCGCTCGCTCTCCGTCGTGGTCATAGCCGCTCTGGGAGTGGGCATGATTTTCGCCGAGCGCATCACTGAGACCGCCGACGCCAGCCTCTATGCCGACGAAGTCATCCTCGCCCGCAACACGCGGTATCAGCGCATTGTCATCACGCGCTGGAAGGACGATCTGCGGCTCTTTTTGAACTCGCATTTGCAGTTCTCCTCGCGCGACGAATACCGCTACCATGAGGCGCTGGTTCACCCCGGTCTGGCCGCCGTGCCGAACGCTAAACGCGTGCTTGTTCTCGGCGGCGGTGACGGCCTCGCCGTTCGTGAGATCTTGCGTTATCCCTCGGTCGAGTCGATTACGCTCGTCGACCTTGACCCCGAAATGACAAAGCTCTTTCGCGAACACTCGCTTTTACGCAAATTGAATTCCGATTCTCTTCGCTCGAGCAAAGTGCGAGTCGTGAACGCCGACGCCTTTCCCTGGCTCGAAGAACACGGCGGCCAGTTTGATTTCGTTGCCGTCGATTTCCCCGACCCGACTAACTACGGACTGGGCAAGCTCTATACAACGGCATTTTATCGTCTTCTGAAGCGCCACCTTGCCCCCGGCGCCTATATTTCGGTGCAGAGTACTTCGCCATTGTTTGCGCGCCAAAGCTTTTGGTGTATTCATGAGACCATTCGCGCCGCCGGATTCAATACCTGGCCGTACCACGTATATGTCCCCAGCTTCGGTGAGTGGGGCTACGTGTTAGCGGGTAAAGGCGATTATAAGCCCCCGCGAGTGCCCGCGGGATTGCGGTTTTTGGATCAAACGAGTCTGGCCGGACTCTTTCAGTTCCCGGCGGACATGGCCGCCGTGCCCGTCGAGCCGAACAAGCTAAACGACCAGGCGCTGGTGCGTTATTACGAGAAGGAGTGGCGCGACATTGCGCATTAGCAGATCTACCCCTTGCGGCCAGGCGGCCGCCGCCCCCGAGGCCCGCCCGTCAATCCGCCCCACCCGCCGCGACCACCCGGCCACCGCCCTCGGAGCGCGACCGCCACGGCGACGGGTCTCCGTAAGCCGAACCACTGGGTCCGCCAATGGCTAGCCGCCCCACCCGCCGCGCCATCTGCGCCAGCTTGGTCGGACTCACCGCCAAAGCCGAACGCCCCGTCACCGGCGGATTCGTCTTCGAATCCCAAAATTCCGGCCACGCCATTCGAGACCACCGTCAATTTCCCGCTCCGAAGCAGTCGGTCAAATTACCGATTGTCATAGTCGGCGGCGGGATGGCTGGCCTGTCCGCCGCCTGGTGGCTAGAGAAAAGAGGCTTTCGTGACTTTGTCATTCTTGAAATGGAAAAGGAAGCCGGCGGTAACTCCCGTTACGGCCAGAATGAAGTCTCCGCCTACCCCTGGGGCGCACATTATGTCCCCGTCCCCAATACGGAGTCCGTGCTCGTGCGCGAACTGTTCACCGAATTGGGCCTCTTCGTCGATGGCCATTGGGACGAGCGCTGGCTCTGCCATGCGCCGCAGGAGCGCCTCTTCCTCCACGGCCGCTGGCAGGAGGGAATTGAACCCGATATCGGCCTCACTGCCGAAGACCACCGGCAATTTCGGGCCTTCGACGCGCGAATCAAGGAGTTCCGCGCCACCGGGCAGTTCCGTATTCCAATGGCCATCGGCGCTCCCGCCGATTCGCCATTGGATAAAGTCAACTTCCGCCATTGGCTTGATTCCAATGGCTTTAAATCCCCGTATCTCCATTGGCTGGCCGACTATTCCACGCGTGACGACTACGGCGCTTCGTCGTCAGATACCAGCGCCTGGGCCGGCATTCATTATTTTGCCGCTCGCGACCACGATGAAAAGGGGCCCCTCACCTGGCCCGAAGGAAATGGCTGGATCTTGCGCAAACTGCTCCAAAAGCTGGGGAAATACGTCCGCGCCAGCCAGCCGGTGGTCCGGATCGGAAAAGTGGGCGCCGCTTGGGAAGTGCAGACGGCGGAAACACTCTACACCTGCGGCGCTGTGATTTATGCGGCCCCGGCGTTTCTGCTCACGTATTTGGATTCCACGGTTCCGCCGGTGAAAACAATGAACTGGTCGCCGTGGCTGGTCGCTAATCTGACATTGGACCGCATGCCCGCCGAAAAGGGTCTGGAACCGGCCTGGGACAACGTCACTTATAACTCTCCATCGCTCGGTTACGTCGTTTCGACCCACCAAAATATCCAGATGCGCACCGATAGGACGGTTTTTACGCATTATTGGGCGCTCTCTGGAGCGTCTCCAGCGCAGGCCCGCCGGGATCTGTTGTCCACCGATTGGGGCGTTTGGAAGGAGCGAATACTCGCGGATCTCGAACGGGCTCATAGAGATATACGGCAATGCGTCAGCCGGATCGATCTATTTCGCAATGGCCACGGGATGGTTCGTCCAATTCCGGGGTTTTTGACCAATCCGGAGCGGAAATCCTGGCAAAACGGCCGGGAACGATTTTATTATGCCAGTGCCGACGTCAGCGGGTTTTCCATTTTCGAAGAGGCGCAGTATCGCGGAGTTGAAGCCGCGCGCCGTGCGCTAGCGGGAGTTTCCTAGGCCAGCGCTTCCAATTCCGTGCAAAGTACTGATAGAGAGGGAGTTAACGCGTCTCGCAGTGTATATACGGAAATACTGATTTGCAAAGTGTAGCTGCGTCGCTATACAATAGCTATTGACAGGACTGTG
>CAMDKT010000541.1 GCA_945900935.1 Candidatus Sulfopaludibacter sp. SbA3
CCGCAACCGGAACGCCGCCGGATCCAGTTCGTACACGTGGACGCCCGCCATCACCTGTTCAGCCGGATCGAAATACTTATAATGGAAAATCCGTGAGCCCTTCCCATAGATCCATTGCCGGTCCGGACGCAGAAAGCTGCGCACCGCCCGGCCCTTGATCTCATTCCGTATCCCATCCTGAATCAGGTTCGCGTCCGGCACCACGTAGTAGTCGAAAGCGAACAACGCCCCCGACAGCGCCAGACTCGCCAGCAGCACCGGCAGCGCCAGCCGGTACAGGCTCACCCCGCACGCCTTGAACGCCGTCACCTCGTTCTGCTTCGAGAGCACCGCGAAGGTGATCAATACGGCGACCATCACGGAGATCGCCGTGTAGTCATAGACCAGTTTCGGCGTCAGAAACAGGTGGTAAGTGGCCACCTTCGCCATCGGAATATTGTTCCGCAAAATGTCGCTCAAAAGCTCGAAAAAGGTGAAAACCTGGGTCATCAGCACGAAACAGGTCAGCCAGAAAACCAGGTTAAAGAAGAAGGTCCCCAGCAGGTAAGTGTCGATCACCTGCGGCAGTATCCGGAAAGGCGCCGCCCCTTCCTGCCGCTTTGACCGCGCCGTCTCGCGCCGCTGCCAGCGCGAAGTGATGCCCCGGAACGCGCCCGCGAACCACCCTCGCGCGCCGCCAATCCAGTCGGCGTCCCCCGGCACTTCCAACCGCAGCAATAGCACCAGCCCAATCAGGGCGAACGCCGCATTCGGCGCCCACGCCGCCACCACCGGCTCCATCCGTCCCTGTTTCGCCAGGCCAATCAGACTCACCTGCGCCATGAAGTACAGGAACGCCAAAAACACCGTCGTCACGAATGCCGCCGACTTCCCCGATTTCCTCGACGACACGCCCAATGGCAGCCCCACCAGCGCCAACAGCAGACACGCCGGCGGCAGGGAAAACCGGCGCTGTAATTCAATATCGGCGTCCCTCGATTTTTTCGCCTCTTCCCGCAGAGGCCCCGTGTCCAGACCCGTGAACGCCTTCGCCCGCCGCTCCTCCGGCGCCTTGGCCTCCAGCAGTTGATCCAGCGATGGGAAACGGATATTGAAGTACCGCTCCAACTCCTTCCCTACCTCATGCGAACTGCCGTTCAACAGCCGCAGTTGGATGGAATTGTGGGCCGAATCCGGCACCGCCAGCGCATCGGTGGCGACGGTGATCCGCGGCGCGTCGCTGGAGGCTTCCTGCGTCCCTCGCTTGCGCTGCTCCGGCGGCGTCATATCCGCGATGAACACGTTCCGCCAGCGAATCACCGGCCCGGAGATCACGTCGCCCACGTACAAGGTCTTATTCGGGAACTGTTCCGCGAATACCCGCGGCTGGATCTCCGCCGTCATCTGATCCGCCGCTATCTGATTCAGAACCCGTATCGTCTCCCGCATCGCCCACGGGCTGATCCACAACGAGCAGGCCGCCGTCATCGCCGTCCCCAACAGCGCAAACGCCACCACCGGCGTCATCAGCCGTCGCGTCGATACCCCCGCCGCCCGGAGCGCGATTATCTCCCCGTCGCTCGACATCCGGCTCAGTCCCAGCAACACACCCACCAGCACGCCCACCGGAATCGTGAAGGACAGCACGAACGGCAGCACCAGCAGGAACAGATACCCCACCGTCGCCGGCGGCGCGGCCCCCCGCACGAGCTGCTCGAAAAGCAGCCTCGCGCGCTCCAGAAACAGCACAAAGGTGAACAGCAAAGTGCCGACGGCGGCGCCGGCAATGATCTCGCGGAAGACCGACCGCGCTAGCAGGCCCATCAGAATTTACGCACCACTATCCACGGCGTCAACGCCGTTCGCGGACGGCAACCCTTTCCCATCGCGCCCGTTTCCGCTGCCGCCGCCGTGGCCGTTTTGCGCCCGTTCATCAACAACGCAAACGCCGGTCGCGGCCCCCACCCACTCATGAACTCCCGCACCCGCCCTGCCGCCGTGGCCGTGGCCGTTTTGCGCCCGTTCATCAAGAGCGCCAACGCCGGTGGCGGCCCCCAACCCACTCATGAACTCCCTCGCCCGCCGTGCCGCGGCCGTGTCCGTTTTGCGCGCGTTCATCCAGCGGCGGAGGCGGCACCACCGGCGGGCGCGGCCGCTCCTCCTGCGGACGCTCCATATCCACTTCGTCGAACAACAGCGACGGGCATACCACCGAAGCGCCGACGACATAGCCGCCCGCGCCCATCAGCGCCAACGGAGCGGTGTTCAGCAGGTATTCCATCGGCTCGGCATCGTTCCCTGCCGCCAGAATGTCGCGCAGCAGCCGGACGTTGATCCCGCGGAACCGCACGCCGCGGATCGCCTCCTCCCGCCCGTCCGGATACACCCGGAAGATCTCCAGCGGCGAACTCAGCGGCCGCGACGCGCCCGACCCTTGCATCGCCTGCGCCAGCCGCCGCAATTCCACCGCGCTCGCGCTCGACGGATAGTCCATCCGCCGCACCAGGATGCCGTAGGCCTTGTTCCGCTGCTTCACCAGCTCCAGCAGCTTTTTCTTCAGGTCAGCCCTCGGCACGCCATCCCGGCACTGCACCAACAGGTTCGTCGGCACCACGGCCGCCGCGCCGAAACCGCCGGGCATTCGGCCGCGGCCGTTTGACCCTTCGTGCCCGCGCACCGGCTGCCGCGAATACAGCAGCGCCTTCATCGTGCCTTTCTCCACCAGCGTCAGCTTCTCCGGCGCCACGCCCTCATAATCCGCTTCATTGCAGCCGAACAGCGGCCGTCCGTTCCACATCGCTTTCGGGTCGTCGATCACGTCTACGAAATCGGGCAGCACCCGCCCGTTCATCCGGCTCTCTAACTCCGATGGCGGCAAGTTGACCGGCCGTCCGGGCTGCGAAACCGGATCCCGCGGCGACTGTAACTGATTCCCGAAAACCTGCGCGAAGAGCTGCCCCGCGGCGAACGCCTCAAACAGGACCGGACCTGTATAGGCCTCTCCCACCGGCGCATCGGCGAGCGCTGTCAAATTACGCGCCATCGCTTCGATTTCCCGCTGGATCGCCGCCTCGCCCGGCAGCCCCTCCAGCCGGAAGGCGTGGAAGAATCGATGGTTGCGGATGACCGCTCCATCGACCGCGAATGTCTCCGCCCGCACCCGGATGCCGCAGACCGTTTCCGGCACCCGCACGCGCGTCCCCTCGCTATTGGCGAAGTAAAACGTGGACACCGAATCTTCAATTTCCACGCGCGAATCCAGCACCTTCGGAAAGGCCGAGAACACGGCCGAGAGCCGCCGCGCCACGTCGCCCCACTTCTTCTCATCCGCTCTTGGCTTTGCCGGCGGCAGCAGCTTCACCAGCGGTGCCTGCTTCGCGAAATCGTTGAACGTTTCCGACAGTGTGATGTTTTGCAGCGCCGATTTCTTCCACGTGATTTCCTGGACGGCCGCCTTGTACGCCCGGTCGGTGGCCAGCCACAAATCCTGTTGGATCTGCTGGCGGTTGAACTCCAGCGGCCACCGGTTGCTGTCGTAGCGGGCTCCCCGCGTCTGGCCCGTGGCCACCGAATTCGTATTGTCAAATTCGTAGCTGCCCACCCGCACCACAACGCGCGGCAGCCGGTACGGCGAAACCGTCGAACCCAGCAGGCCGCCGAGGGTCGCCTGGCAACTGAAATTCACGCCGTCCTCGATCATGTACTCGATGTAGTATGGCGTCTCGCCGGCGATCGACAGCCGCAGCGACCGCGTCAATTCCGACACCATCGCTTCCAGAAACGGGTCGTCAATTTTCGCCTGTCCGCGCAGCAGGGCGCCCAGCACCGGCAGGGTCAACAGCGTTCGGCGGTTCACTCCGCGCCTCCCGCCGGATTCACCGGACGCGGCAGTAACGGCGGCCGCTCCTGCGATCGGTTCTTCCGCTGTACTTCAATTTCACTCACCAGCAGCGCCGGCGACGAGGCCGACACCGGCACGCTCCCCGACTCCGCGCCGCAATAGCCGTTGAACACTTCCAGCTTGTCCGACGTCGCCAGGATCTTGGCGAAGCTCGCCAGCGGCGTGCCGACAATGTCGGCCCCGCGCACGAGCTCATCCGCGCGGCCATCGGGATACACGCGGTAAACCACCAGTGGAATCACCGTAAACGCCTGCAGCCCTTGGCTCCGCGTCGTCGTGTACCCGCCGGTGACCGATTCGAAATACAACCCATACGGTTTGCCCTGCCGCTTGATCTCGGCGACCAGCATTTGCCGCAATTCCGCCGTCGGTACTTTCTTTCCCGACTCCACAACCAGATTCGACTGCCGCGCCACAATCTCCGCTCCGGTCTGCCGCCGCCCATGTCCATTGGACTCCGGGAACCCGGCAATCGGCGAACGCGACAGCAGAAACGTTTTCAGGATGCCGCTTTCCACCACCGACACCCGCCGGGCCTTCACGCCTTCGTCGTCGTAGTCGTACCAGCCATACAAATCCTCGTTGGCGTAGTTCTTCAGCGTCGGGTCGAAGTATAGGCTCAGAAATTCCGGCAGCACTTCTTTGTTCACCCGCTTGGTAAACGTCT
>CAMDKT010000542.1 GCA_945900935.1 Candidatus Sulfopaludibacter sp. SbA3
CCCGGTTCGAAGTTCTCGCCGAAGATTGTTAGTATTTCACCGGGTGAGATGACGTCACCGGCGTAGCTGGCGGAACTGACGATTCCTTTTGCGGCGATCGCCGGGGCTGGGCGGCCGACGGCTAGCGAGACGGGTTTGGAGATGGCAGAGTCTGGATTCTGGACGGTGATGGAGTGGTTGTATTCGGCGGAGAAGTAGGTTTTTGGGAGGGTGAGTTTCAGAGTTGTAGCATCGACAAAGCGCACTGGCGACAACAGCCACAGTACCGTTTGCAGTTGGACCGTGGTGCGGTTGGTGAAGCCGGTGCCGCGCAGGGTGATTTCGGTGTCATCGGCGCCAATCGCCACTCGCGCGGGTTCGACCGCCGATAACAATGGCGCCGCCGCCAACACATTCAACGTCACCGGCACCGATCCCGCCACTCCGGACGCCGGCGTCAACCGCACCGTCCCCCGATAGATTCCCGGCGCCAAACCGGCCGGTACGATACTTACCGCCAGCGATTGCAGGGCTCATCCGCCGAAGCGACCACGGCAGCGTTTACCGTGACTGGCTGCGCCGGCGGCACGATCTCCCCCTGCACATAACGAAACGTCAACTGGCCAGGATTGGCCGTAAAGGACGGCAGTTGGGGCGCTGACGTGTCGGTCAGCCGGAAAAAGATCCCATCGGTCGATCCGCCCGAATCCCGCTGGTAGGCGTTTCTTGCCGGGTAATCGAGCGACCCCGTCTGAGCCGCAACAAAAACGGAGCCGTCGCCAGCGGTCGAGAGATCGCCTCCCAATTCATTTCCTCGTCCGCCGAGTACCGTCGAGTAGATTAGCGCTTTCGCGCCCGGTGCAAATTTCATGACGGCATGATCACCATTGACGATCCCGCCGCCCCGAAAGGCCTGCAAAGAATCCTTTAGGACAAATTCAGGAGAAGTCGCAATTCCGGCAACGTAAATGTTATCCAGCCGGTCAACCAAAACACCTCTTGTCCAGATCCCATTGAGATACGTGCAATACAAGACCTGCCGCCCGCTGGGATTCAACTGCATCAAGTATCCGTTGTTCATGCCTGGCAAATATTCCGCCTGGAACGGGTCCTTCACGGGCAACCCGCGATCATTGGCGTCTCCGGTGAGCCAAATATTGAACTTGCTATCGAGCGCAATGGATTCGGCCCACCCGGTTGCTGTACCAGCCAGAAGGGTCGAATACAGAAGTTGCGAACCGTCCTCGGAAATCCGAGCCAGCACGCTGTTTCCCCACCCGGTGCGGGAAGTGCCTACAATTTGAATCGGATCCTGAAGCGGGAAGTCGGTGCTGTACGTGTAACCGGCGAGAACAATACTGCCATCCGGCGCTTGGACCAATCCATTGAATCCGTCGCCATCCCCGCCGCCCAGGTAAGTCGAAAAGAGCATCTCGCCAGCGGCGGAGAGTTTGGTGATAGTTGCGTCTGTCCTTCCGCCGAAACGCGCCTGCAGTGGCTTCTTCAGTGGAAAATCACTGCTGCCGCTAGAGCCGATGTACCATCCGTTCCCGCTTCGATCCCCCATTACCCCGCGCATATGCTCCAGATTGGTTCCTCCTATGTAGCTGGAGTAAATCAACGAGCGGCCGTCGGCGGTCAACTTGGCGACAAAGCCGTTGTCCCAAATAGCTCGAAACTCGGGTTGGAACGCATTCTTCGTCGGGAAGTTTGCGGATCGCGTCGTGCCCGTTACAAGAATGGACCCATCTTTCACGGGCGCGACGGCTACGGCGGCATCCCACCCGTTCCGCCCAAGAATCGTATAGAAAATGACCCGCCGGCCATCCGCGCTCATCTTCAGAATGATCGGAGCCAATAAGACGATAGATGGCTGCTGAAAGGGATCCAGGGCCGGAGACGCCGGAGACTGCGTGAATCCCGCCAAGAGTGGGTTACCATCGGAAGCCGTTGCGACAGCCCAAATGCCATCCTCCCCTGGCCCGCCCAAATAGGTTGCAAAATCGAGAACCGGATCGACGCGCAGCAAAACCAGCGGATCGAACTCGCCAATATCCACCTTTACGGTTCCCCGCTCGGTTAATCGGTACGATGCTTCGATCTCGGTTGCGCCCTGAAACACGCGCGGGCGGTGCTGGCGGAATGACTTGCCGCCGGCGGAAATGACTAAGTCTCCACCGTCGTCCACTTGCACCTTTCCATCGAATGCCAGTTCGATAACCGACGGATCCGCGCCGGGCTTGACGATGAAGTCATACTCCGCGTTCCGTCCGGTCGTGTAGAACACAATATCGATCCCCGGATAGACCTCGGGATACCGCACCTGTCCAAAATGCGGCACGCCGGAGAACCACTCGTTCTGATGCTTGCCGAGAAAGTAGTTGGAGTAGCCGCTGAGCGCCTTTTCGCCAACGCCCTTCACGCGCCGGCCGCCCACTATTCGCATGTGCACGTTCGTTGTCTTGGCCGTCGGGAGGCCGCGCGTTTTCTTGGGGTCGAAGGTGCTCTCCGGGGGCAGGGCATAGACGACTTCGTTGGAAGTCAGGAATAGCCAAGCACCCGCAGCGCGCGCCGTCCACTCGGTCCGGCCGCCGACTTGACCGTGGTTTGGCGCGAACCAGACGCTGGCTTCCGGCGTCAAGCGCGCCGTTTCCAGCCGCGCTGCGAAGAGAGGCACGAACAGGAACAGACTAATCGCGTAACGCAATGGACACCCCCTCGGCGCTCTCGCGCTCCCCGGCGCGCCAGACGACTTCACCTTTGCTTGCGAACTCCGGCACGCGGACGTTGAGTTGCCATAGACCGTCTTTTCCGGCGGCGTAAAGGACTTCGCAATCGATACCGTCGATGAAGACCTTCGATGGCAGATTCTCGACTCCGCCGCCGGTCCCCCAGAGGACCGCGATTTCACCCTTGGCGGCGGGGTTGGCGGGGCTGTTGACGCTGCCGTCCTGGTTCAGGGCGGAGGCTTGGCCCTTGCCGGATCCATTGGCGGTGAAGAGGCCGGGGCGGGCGGGCCAGACAGTCATGCGAACCGGGATTGAGCGCCAGTCGAAGTTCATCTCCACAACTACGTTCACTTCCCGCGCACCTGCCAAGCCGGGTGGCGCGACGACGCTTAGTTGACTCGGAGTTATGTAGAGCGGCGTAGCGAGCAGACCCTCGAAGTTGACGCGCATTCCTGGTTCGAAGTTCTCGCCGAAGATTGTTAGAATTTCGCCGGGTGAGATGACATCACCGGCATAGCTGGCGGAACTGACGATTCCTTTTGCGGCGATCGCCGGGGCGGGGCGGCCGACGGCTAACGAGACGGGTTTGGAGACCGCCGAGTCCGGATTCTGGACGGTGATGGAGTGGTTGTATTCGGCGGAGAAGTAGGTCTTGGGGAGGGTGAATTTCAGGGTTGTGGAATCAATTAAGCGGATCGGAGTTAATTGCCACAGCACCGTTTGTATCTGCACGGTCGTCCGGTTGGTGAAGCCGGTTCCGCTCAACGTAATCTCGGTGTCGTCAGATCCTGTCGGCACTAACGCCGGTTGTATCGCCGACAACCCCGGGGCAGCCGCCAGCACTGAAACCGTTACGTCGACAACCACCGCTTCGCCGGTCGATGGCGTCAGTCGCACCGTACCCTGATGCGCACCCGGCGCCAATGCTGACGGATCTACCGATACTGTTATCGTGCCCGACACACCGAGACCCATCGGTGTCGCTTTCAGCCAGGGGACAGAAAGCGTCGCGAAAATCTGTCCGGTAAGTCCGCTGATCGTGATCGGAGAGGCTGGCGGCGGAGCGTCTCCCTTGACGTACCGGAATGTCATGCGAGCCGGTGAGACGTTAAACGACTGAGCCGGGGGCTGAACCGAATTGTCGGTGATGCGAAACAGGTACCCATCGGATGAGCCGCCGCTCTGAGGCTGGTAAGCGTTCCGTACCGGAAAATCCAATGAATACGTTTGGCCCGAGGCGTAAACGACTTTGTTCGGAGCCACGACTAAGCCACCTTGAAACTCGACGTTTCCTCCGCCCAGAACGGTCGAAAATAGGATTGCCCGGCCGTCCGGGCTGATTTTGAGCAGGCCACCGTCAGACCGTCCCACACCTCCGCCTACGTAAGATTGCAGCGAGTCCTTTAGAGGAAAATCACTGGAAACTGCACTTCCGCCGAGGTAAATCCCGCCGTCGTCCCCCAACACCATTGCCTGAATCCACAGGCCCGGGATCAGCGTGGAGTAAATGCGCTGTTTCGCTGACGGATCAAAAATAGTCAGCGCTCCATGATATCCTTCCGCTTCGGAAAAGAGAGGGTTCTTCATTGGGAACCCGCGGTCGCTAGCACTTGCTCCAACGTAAATGCGGCCTGCTCCGTCGATCGCCACAGCACCCACGTCTCCTGCGGCCGAGCCCCCGATGTAACTGGAATAGAGCAGTGAGCGGCCATCATCCGCTATCAAGACGAGATGGGCGCTTCCAAAGCCGCCGCGCGGTGTCCCAGACGTCTGTATTGGGTTCTTCAGGGGGAAATCGACACTAGAGGTCATCCCGGCCAACACGACA